>JAICPS010000279.1 GCA_025929715.1 Anaerolineae bacterium
AAATATAGGGAAGGTCATCCTCGGGAATACCGATGCCTGTATCGGCGATCATTATCTGCGCCTGAGTTGCCGACCTGGAGAGGCCCAGGCGAACCGCCCCACCATCGACTGTGTATTTCACAGCGTTATCGGCCAGGTTTAAGATCAACTGCTTCAAGCGGTCGGCGTCGCCCAGCACCGACACCTGATCAACTTCCTCAAGGATGATGTCTACGGGAAGGTTCAACATAGATAACTGCCGAAATACATCCAGTAGGAGGGTGTCCAAAGCCACCGGCCTGCGCTCGATGGGCAATCCTCCTACGTCAGCACGCGCCAGCAAAAGAAGGTCGTTGACCAGCCTTGTCATACGTTCGAGCTCGGCCTGAATATCGTCCAGAAACGAATCGTCTGCGACACCCATGCGGCGCATCAGATCTACATTGCCGCGAATGGTCGTCAAGGGCGTGCGCAGCTCGTGCGACACGTCGGCCAGAAAACGCTGTTGTGTGCGGAAGAGCGTCTCCAGACGTTCCAGCGTCTGGTTGAGGGCCATGGTCAAATCACCGATTTCATCCTGACGCCCGGTATCGGGTAGGCGCCGGCTTAGATCGTCTGCGCGACTGATCTGCCGCGCATGCGCCGCGATATTTTCGAGCGGGCGGAATAACTTAGGAGCCATCCAGGTGACGGTAAACATGGACGCCGTGAGCGCCGCCAGGCCGATGAAAACGGCAATAATCAACAGGCGATTGAAGGTATCGTAGTCTTCGATGACTCGTCCGATCTGCAAATGTCCTACAAGCTCTTGCCCGCCACCACGGTCCACGCGTAGTGGAACGGTCAGTACGCGGACAGGTTGGCCTTCATGGCTAAGCGTGCGGAATCCTTCTTCTTCCTGCTGCAAGCCCTGGGAGTCGAGTATGCCGGAGAAGCCACTCAAATTATCTGACCGGCGCAGAACGTTGCCCGCGTCGTCGACGACCATTATGAAAATATTGGCGCTGCGAAAAACGGAATCATCCTGTGTTGGAATAAACAGCGAGAAGACGTCACGCTGGTTAAACACCTGTGTTTCTTCCAACATCTCAGCGGCGGCCTCTTCCAACCTGGCGTCAATATCTGCTCGAAGCGTGACTCGGGGCAAGAGATACACGACAAATGTGAAGAGCAGAAACGCTCCCAGAAAGATAGCCGTGTAAATGATCGTGAGACGGTCTCGAATTGACATATATCATGGAGGCCTGGGGAGCGGCGGCGACGGTAGGCGGCGCCAGGCGTTATTCTTCGCGCAGAACGTACCCCACACCTCGTACGGTGTGTATCAGGCGAGACTTCTCGTCAACTTCCGTTTTTTGGCGCAGATAACGCACATATACTTCTATGATATTGCTTTCTCCCCCAAAATCATAGTTCCAGACGCGGTCAAAAATAACGTCGCGTGTCAGGACCTGCCGCGGGTGGCGCATGAAAAGCTCTAACAGCTCATATTCTTTCGCCGTTAGATCGAAAATTTCATCGCCCCGCCGGCCCCGTCGCGTGCCGGTATCCAGCTCCAGGTCGGCAAAGCGATAAACCTGGGGTTGCGTCGGTTGTGCCCGGCGTAGGAGCGCGCGCACGCGAGCCAATAATTCGTCGAATGCAAATGGTTTCACCAGGTAATCGTCGGCGCCCGCGTCCAGACCCGCCACGCGATCCTCGATAGCTTCCTTTGCGGTGAGCATCAAAATTGGCACTTCACCGGCCGAGCGCAGCCGGCGGCAAACTTCAACTCCGTCCATGCCTGGGAGCATGATATCCAGTAAAACAAGATCTGGTGGCTCGTCACGAGCCAATTCTAGCGCTTCCTGCCCATCCGCGGCTGACTCCACGCGGTAGCCTTCAAAAGTCAATCCCCGCTGCAGGAACTGACGAATGCGGTCTTCATCTTCGACAACGAGAATTCTAGCAGACATTCGTTCTTCTCCATCTCCTTACCGTCCGTTTGTCACGACCATTCGTTGGCCAGGACCGATTGGTTCCGAGTTGCATCGCTGCTTGCGTGCGCAACAGGACTAATAATAGTCGTTTTCTGATATAGATTGCATTATAACTACGCTAGATCAGGAAAGCGGGCCTGATCTTCAAAGCAACCCGATTATAGATTTCCGCTGGTACGGCGCAAACGAGGGCGTTTGCGCCGCCTGCAAAATACGCTCCTCGCGGCTGACATTTGGATAGAGTCAGGTTACAATGAGCCCAGGAAGGAACACAGCCTCGACGATCATCCATCATCGTTTTAGGGACTGAGGAAGAGGAAAACCAGTGGATCAACTATACGAATTTGGTCTGGAGATGACTCGTTGGCTCCAAATAAATTACCCGCAGTTGGAGCCGCTGCTGGAATTCGTAAGCCTCCTCGGACTTTTCGAATTTTACCTGGCGCTGGTCCCACTCATCTACTGGTGCATCAACAAAAACTTCGGCAAAGAAGTCGCCTATTTGCTGGCTATTACGAACGTACTTAACGCCGTTGCCAAACATCTCTTGCGGCAGCCACGCCCCTACTGGTTGGATTCCGACCTGGGTCTGAGCGAGGAAACGAGCTACGGGGTGCCCAGCGGACATGTGCAGATCGCCACGGTAATTTACATTCTGATTGCGCTCCGAGCCAACAGGCGAATGGTGTGGTTTCTGGCGGGAGCGGGCATCTTCATTATGGCGCTAAGCCGCGTCTATCTTGGCGTACATTTCTGGTACGACGCGGTCATTGGATTTCTTCTTGGCGTATTTATCTTGATAGGTTATTTCCTCTGGCGTAATACGTTTCAAGATACATTTCGCAATCGCATTTTGGGACAGAGGATGCTGCTGGCAGTTTCACTGCCACTGACGGTGTTGTTGGTCTACGCGGTGGGACTGGTTCTCATTGCAGAGTTGCCGCGGGTCTCCTGGTCCTCGGCTGCTGAGGTAGCCGAAAGCGTTAGCCTCGATTCGACCGCGGCAGCAACCGGCATTCTTTTAGGGCTTGGGGTTGGCTTCATTCTGGAGGCGTCGCGCGTCCATTTTACGGTGGATGGAACTGTATCGCGGCGCGCCTTACGTTTCGTCGTGGGTATCGTGGGCACGCTGCTTATCTGGCGAGGGCTCGCGCTATTTTTTCCCGAGGATCCTGTATGGCTGGGACTACCTTTGCGCTTCTTCCGCTACTGGCTGGCAGGCATGTGGGTAGCCTACTACGCCCCGCTATTGTTTGTGCGCGCCGGCTTGGCCCAGGCGTCGTCGGAGCCAGATGTGCGGCTTTCCATCTCAGATGGTGGGATTATGCGCGGTTAGCGCGGGCGCGGATGACGCGGGCACAACTGGCCCCTACGGCCGGCGCGCAAGGAACAAAAGGCGCTCGCTTTCTTCTGTGAAAGCATCCTGACTATAGCTGCCGTACATCGCGATAAGCTCCAGATCTGCGTGCTCTAGCGCCAACTCGATCTGATGTGCGAAATAATAGTAGTAACGAACTCGGGCGACCCGCCGGGCTATGGCGCCTCCTCCCTGCGGTGATGCGTCGTAAATCCAGGTAATCGACAACAGCTGTCTACTTTCATCAAGTTCGTTGGCCGCCATCACGACAACCAGATCGCCGCTATGCGGGTCGATAAACGTGCGGTCGAGGGTCAGCAGGTGATCGCCGGGCGTCTTCTCCAGCAGAAGCGGGTTAACAATGTCGATGAACAAGCGCCCGCCCGGCGCGAGATGACGTCGAATATTGCGACACGCCTGCACCACCCCGGCCGCATCCAGGTGCATGAGTGTATTGTATGAGATAATTGCGAGCTCGAATGGCTCGCCGGCAAGCGCAAAATCAGTCATGTCGGCGCAGAGAAGGCTGATACGCTGTTCCACCTTGCTCCCCTCGTTGCGATGGACCTCGTCCTGAATACGCTGTTTGGCGCGCTGCAGCATTACCAGAGAGCGATCCACGCCGGTTACGACATGTCCTGCTCGGGCTAGGGGCAGCAAAAGGCGACCCGTACCACAACCGAGGTCCACTACCGGGCCGCTGCCTGCAACCAGCGACAGCACCAGCTCCACGTCCTCATCAAGCCAATCATGTAGCGTATCATAATAAGGCGCGATGTTCTCATATAAATCGGACTGCATATCCTCGAGTATAGCGCAGGTGTGACTTTTGCGTCAGCGTTCGCGCTGGGCTATTTCAATCGTTGGACAATAGGTATACTCGAGGAGTAGAATCGATTCAGTTGCTATATATCAAGCGGGAGAACCAGTGCGAGTCATTATCACCGGTGGAAGCGGACTTATCGGCCGTGCACTTACAGCCGATCTCACGTCGGCAGGCCATGAAGTGATTATCCTTAGCCGCACACCGCAGGACGTAGAGGACCTCCCGCACAATGCCCGCGCCATCGGTTGGGATACGCACACGGCGAGCGGCTGGGTCGATCAGGTCCATGAAGACACAGCAATCGTCAATCTGGCAGGACCCAATCTGGCAGGCGAAGGTTTTTTTCCGTCTCGTTGGACCGCTGAACGGAAACAGAAGCTGCGCCAGAGCCGGGTACAGGCAGGCCAAGCCGTCGTCGACGCCGTAAGACGCGCTAACGAAAAGCCTAGAGTCGTCATTCAGGCGTCCGGTATTGGCTACTATGGCGTTCACGCAGACGAAATCATCGACGAACATCACCCGCCAGGCGATGATTTTCTGGCACAGTTGTGCCGTGACTGGGAAAACAGCACGGCCGCCGTAGAAGAGTACCATGTCCGTCACGCCATCATCCGAAGCGGGCTTGTGCTCAGCACGCAAAATGGTTCATTACCCCGCGTCATTCTCCCCTATAAATTGTTTGTCGGCGGGCCGTTCGGCGACGGCAAGCAGTGGTGGTCGTGGATCCACTTAGAGGACGAGGTACGAGCCATTCGCTTTCTCATTGATAACACCGCAGCCCGCGGCCCATTCAATCTGACGAGCCCTAATCCATTAACAAACGATGATTTCGGTCGCGCCTTGGCGCGCGTGATAGGTCGCCCGCACCTGATTCCGGTTCCGTCTTTTGCCATGCGCGCCGCATTTGGTGAAGTGTCCATGGTTGTTCTGGAAGGCCAGCGCGTTATACCACGCCGCTTGCAGGAGCTCGGCTTTGAATTTGAATTTACAGACCTGGATACGGCCCTGCGTGATCTTTTCCGGCGGAGAATTTGACGACCACGACTTCGCGCTAACTTGATGCTTTACTGGCTTTTGCAATCCCAATCTGCACATCCAGATCTGGCACAGGGAGAGGTCCCGGACGGTTTGTTAGCGCCTGAAGAACGGGCGTGGTTGGAACGTTTTACAGCAGAGCGGCGGCAGCGAGACTGGCTTCTTGGCCGGTGGACGGCGAAAAGGCTATTGCAGCAGGTCGTAGAGCAACATTGCGATTTCGACGTGCCACTAGACAGCATCGTCATTAAGACGGCCGGGAATGACGCGCCGTTTACTGATTTTCGCGAGCCGTATACCGGGCGCCAATTCAGTCTTTCCATCAGCCACTCTCAGGGTTACGCCCTCTGCGCCGTTGTCGAAGGTAAAAGCGTTCCCGTGGGCGCCGACCTTGAATGGATCGAGCCGCGTGACGACGGTTTCATAGAGAATTTCTTCACCGAGGATGAGTGCGAGCTTGTACATCGACGCGTTCGCAGGTTACACGACCTCCACGTAACCGCGATCTGGAGCGCCAAGGAAGCTGTTCTGAAGGCAGCGGGATTGGGGATGCGCGTCGATCCACGCAGCGTCAGTTGCCTGGTCCAGCCGGTAGCGGCCGATCCACAAGATTGGATCCCGTTCAAAGTGATTTGGCGGCAGGAGCAGCTGACAGGTAACGAGCTCCCCGAACTGGCGGGATGGTGGCAGGCGCTAGGCGGCTTTGTACTCACACTGGCAACGCCGGCTTGAACTTACAGAAGCTGGCGCACCTGCTCGACGTCGGCCGCAATCTGAGCCTTAAGTGCGTCGA
Source organism: Anaerolineae bacterium (assembly GCA_025929715.1). GTDB lineage: Bacteria > Chloroflexota > Anaerolineae > Promineifilales > Promineifilaceae > JAAYYY01. Next base: position 5,970 of record JAICPS010000279.1, read on the forward strand.
GCCCGGGAAACTTCCGCTCGTCCCGAATCCGAGACACAAACGCTAGTTGGAGTTCCTGACCATAGATGTCCCGGTCAAAATCAAGGACGTAGGCCTCTACCGCTAGTTTTGGCTCGCCAACAGTGGGCCGCACCCCGATGTTGGTCGCTGCCAAAAAGCGCTCACCATCTATCCATGCGTACGTGGCATATACGCCGTTGGCGGGCAGTAATTGCTGCTCCCAGACGTCGAGATTTGCGGTGGGAAAGCCAATCGTGCGGCCACGCTGATCGCCACGGACGACTTCTCCACCCACGGTGAATCTGCGA
>JAICPS010000573.1 GCA_025929715.1 Anaerolineae bacterium
CGAACAGTATTATCGGGATCGTCGACTTGAAGAAAATGGCTGGCACGATCGAACCAGACAAGTTCGGCTGAAGGTATTAATCTCTGATACTTCGGGCCAAATCCTGACGGCACGACCTCGTCCTCCCTGGCCCACAAAAGTCGAGTGGAGGCCAGCATGCCGTTGCCATCCCTTATGTCTGACAATCGCTTGGCCAGCGCTCGCATGGGGCCAGGATCAAGTCCTTCCCTCAGAATGCGAATAAAAATATCTGTCCGGTCTGGGTCCCTGAAAATGGCGCTATACTCGCGAGCTTCCTCGCGACTCATGAGAGACCGGTCAAAATAGTGAATGTTTTTGGCCACAAAAGCCTCAGGGTCGCGACGAAGCAGCCATCGAGTCAGCGCGCGCCCGCTGCCGAAGGCGAGGACAAATCGCAGCGTCGAGAGCCGCCACTGCGGAAAACCTGGCGCATGCATCATAATCAGCTTGCGCACTTGATCGGGAAAGAGAACGGCGAACCATAACGCTTGGTACCCACCAAGGGAATTGCCAACAACCGAGGGCGGTTCAATTTGCAGCGCGGAAATGAGACAAGAAAGCAACTGGGCGGTAGCGCGAGGCGACATGGACAGATCAGCCGGCGCCTCGCTCCGTCCTGCGCCCGGCAAGTCGGGAACAATCACATGGTACTTTGTGGCAAGAGCGGGCACGATATAGCGAAACGAGTAACTGCTGGTCATCAGCCCGTGAACGAGCAGAAGTGGTCGGCCGCTACCAGCAATTTTACAATGGATCCGTATCGGCAGTCCTCGTTCGGGGAGTTTTATCACCACTTCGATACTGTCGAGGGCAAAGAAACTGTGTGACTTTAACGGGCTCTCTGGGAGATCTTCAAACCTCATATCGTGATAAGATTGCCTGGTTCGGCGGTTGGTCTGTGCACGCGTGCTTCCACTCCGGCCTTGAAACGCACAAGCGCGGCCTGGCGATCGCGCTGAATGAGTGGTTGTCCCAGCCAACCAGCAACGATGCCCAACGGTCCCCAAGGCAGCACAGCACGAGCGCGCATCTGCATATGAGTTTTAGCCGCGCCAGCCGGCGCGAAACGCATCTCATAATGCCAGATCTTGTAGTCGCCGCTGACCTGGTCCTTTGTGGATAGCCGGTAAGGATCCAGAGCTGTGACCTCCGTGATGCTTCGAAACGTCACGCCAAGCGCGCGGTAGATCATGCGATAGCGGGAACCCACGCGCTTGGGTGGAGGAGTCAGCGGGGTGAATTCCAACATCCCACCACCGAGGATCCACTCCTGCAGACAGGCTTCGTCAAGGTAATAGGCGAATGCCACTTCCACCGGGACATCCACCGTGATTTCGCATTTTATGTTCATGCCCTTCTCCTTACTCGCTGCATTCCTCCCAACGGGAGAATGGCCGGAACGGCACTCTGGTAGGCCGCGTACTCCGGGTAACGAGAAAGGGAGCGAGCCTTGCTCGGCATCCGGCTAAGATCTATAACCAGCACGACCAAGACGACTAACCACGACCACGCCGATCCCGAAAGGAGGGCGAATGCGCTGTATCTTACTAAATCACCAAAGTAATTGATGTTGCGCGACAGTCCCCAGAAACCGTCAGTAATCAATCCCGGCCGCAAGCGCAACGCGGTAGCCTTCTGCACATCCGCGCTGGAGTTAATCACGGAACCAAAGAAAAACAACGTCACACTTGCAGCGAGTTCAACAGGCGTCACGGGCGTTGTATTCCTAAAGGCCAGCCAGCCTGGGAGTGTGTAAAACACGCCAACGATTGCCACGACCATGATTAGGTCGAGGGCGCTGTCTCGCTCGCGAAAAATCATCTCCCGCATGATGTTCTGCTTAAGGAGATACCAGACGCAATAACTGACGTGCATCGCTAGATAGACCGCCTGGCGTTCATGGACTTCATAAAAGAAGGGGAGACTTGACAGGCAAAGGATGGTCACAATCTTGGCCACATTGACAGACACATTGCGGCTCGTGATTTTGTTCATCATACGAGTGCCTCCGACTGCAACAATGTGGAACGTTGATCCTGCAGCCAGGCGCCTATCTCTTGCATGCCCGCGTCGAAACCGACTTGCGGTCTCCAGCCCAACTCTTCCCGCGCCCGAGTCGTGTCAAAGTGCTGGTCACGGCCCAGCAGGTGGACGATAAAACTAGTAAGTGGCGGCTGGTGCCGCTTGTGAAGGAGATGCCAAGTGATTTCCACTGTCGTACCAAGGGTTAGGGCCACGCGAAAAGGTACGCGTCGACGGGGGCGCGGCGCTCCGACCAGGTCGGCGATGGCGTTCAGAAAGTCGGCCTGGGTCACAGTTGGCTGAGCGCCGACCCCTTCGATTGCATACGGACGTCCTGCGGACACGTTGCTGCTCGCCGCCCGCAGGAATGCCCGAGCGACATCGCTCACGTGAACCAGGCCCAGGCGGTTACATCCATCCCCGATGATCATCAACTGTTCCTGTTGCAGCATTTTCACCACTGCCGAAAAACTCACCTGGTTTCTGGACCCATAGACCCACCCGATGCGCAGTGGCACCACTTCTAGCAAACCCTCGTTTTGGAACCGCAGCACTGCCTGCTCGGCAGCGACCTTGCTTTGCGCGTAATAATCCCACCGCCAAAATCTCGGGGGAGTGGGCGTCTGCTCGGCAATGACACCGCCTTTCCAGTAATGAAAGGAGCCGCCCAGAGACACCATGTAGGAAGAAGCGTGCACCACGCGCCGCACGCCGGCCGCCGCCGCCGCCTGGAGCAGGCTCTCGGTCGACCACACGTTCGCGCGATAAAGCACGTCGCGTGGGCTGTAGATGCTGGTCGAGCCCATCGCGTTGTAAATGACATCGCAGCCGGCGACTGCGCGGCGGGCGATGTCGGGATCGGCCAGGTCTCCCACGATGATTTCCACGTCCCAGGCGCGCAGCAGTGACGTGTCTTCTCCGGGCAAGACGACCCCGCGCACCTGGTAGCCAGCCGCCACTGCGTGTTCGGCGACGTGACTACCGATAAACCCACCAGCTCCGGTTA
>JAICPS010000019.1 GCA_025929715.1 Anaerolineae bacterium
CCTGGAGGAGTATAATTGCCAGGCTTTTTAGCAGGGCCATTAGCTCAGTGGAAGAGCAGGTGACTTTTAATCACTTGGTCGGGGGTTCGAATCCCTCATGGCCCACTGGAAAAGCCTCTATTCCTAGAGGCTTTTCCAGTGGGCCATGAGGGATTCGAACCCCCGACCAAGTGATTAAAAGTCACCTGCTCTTCCACTGAGCTAATGGCCCTGCTAAAAAGCCTGGCAATTATACTCCTCCAGGGGGCCGACTGCAACGGCATAGCTTATTCGCCGCGAGCGACGTGACGTCCGGCGCGCAAAAAAGCAAGGATCATGCGCACCTTGAGCATGTTGAACAGCTTGCTGAGCGCGTCCACTACACAACAATTTTTCGTCCCGGCCGCAATTTCGAGTATCATTTACGCTCAATCCAGTCCGTTAGCAGTTCGCACTATCCAAAAAGGGAAACTCAAAATGACAATAGAACAAGCGCAAGAGGAGTTCCGATCTGTGTTCCTGGGTGGCGCCGTGGGCCAGTTCGTCACCGGCATCGTCTGGCTGCTCTCCGCGGCACTCAGTATGTTTGTCAGTGAAAACATGGGCATCATCGCCCTCTTCGTGGGCGGCGCCTTCATCTATCCACTCACACAACTCGGCCTCCGGCTGTTAGGCAGATCACAAACCGTCAGCGCGGCGAACCCCTTCAACCAGTACTTCCTGCACAGCGTCATCGCCTTTGGCGCCACATTCGTGCTTGTCTACGCTGCCACCCTTTTTCGCACAGACTGGTTCTATCCCGCCTTCATGCTAGCCACGGGCGCGCACTACCTCTCCTTCATCATGTTCTACGGCATGAACCAGTTTGGCACTCTCGCCGGAATTCTCATTGCCGTCGGCGTCGCCTTGGCGATGCTGGATCCCGGTGTTTTTAGTGCGGGCGGCTGGCTCACTGGCGCCGTGCTCATTGGCTACGCCTTCATCATCTGGCGCACCGTTGTCCCAGAACTATCACAGCCAGCGCCGTCATAAGTTCCACCGGTTCCTGTTAGAGTATCGAGCCTGTTCCCGGTGAGTCCGTCGTTACTACTAGCCCAGTAAAAAGTTGACAATAAGTAGGAGTGATTTAATGCTTGCTGTAAAACACCTGACACTGGATGATCTGGAAGCCGAGGTAGCCGAAATCCGCCGCTCGCCCAAAGACGACGGAATTCTCGAAATGATCGTGCGACGTCCCGCGACAGACGAGCGTGAACTATTGCAAGAAGCTCAACTTGACCTAGAACAGGGTCTGGTGGGCGACAACTGGCACACGCGCGGCAGCTCTCGTACGCGAGACCGCTCCGCCCATCGAGAAATGCAGCTCACCATCATGAACGTACGCACCATCGCCCTCGTCGCGCAGACCAGAGAGCGCTGGCAGTTAGCCGGAGATCAGCTATATATCGATATGGACCTGAGCGTGGAAAACATGCCGCCTGGAACGCGCCTGAGCATCGGCTCGGCTGTCATTGAGGTCACGTCCAAACCGCACAGCGGCTGCAAGAAGTTTATGGCCCGCTTTGGCCTCGACGCGCTTACCTTTGTTAACTCCGCTGTCGGAAAACAGCTCCGCCTGCGCGGCCTCAACGCGCGCGTCATTCAATCCGGTACGATTCGCGTTGGCAACCGTGTACAGAAGATTTGAGCGCGTTTACCGCCCACTACCTTCCCGTCAGCATGTTCTAACACGCTTCCTCTGCTCGCACGGGAAATCATTCCTGCGCGTCGTTATCGCCTATAACTCGATACCTGTTCTGAACAAACCCATTCTCATAGCTATTAGTCGCGATATGCTCAAGCTGCAACTCGGTTCCGATAGCGCCGAAAAGCGGAATGCCGTCGCCCAGCAGTATAGGAATCCGCGTAATAGTCATCTCGTCAATGAGCCCCATGCGCAGAAAGCGCTGGATAGTGATGCCGCCATCAATATATAAATGCCGCCGCCCTAGGGCACTAAGACGCGAGACGACCTCTTCTGGCGCCGCATTTTGCACCGTGACTCTATCCTGAAGCTCTTTGGGAATGACCGGGCCTGAACTGGAAAGCACGACAACCGGCATTTCCCCATAAGGCCACTCAGAAAACGACAGCACTTTTTCGAAGCTGTTTCGGCCCATTACCAGCGTATCTATGGAAGCAATGAACTCCTCATAACCATAATCTCCCGCCTCCGGCGCGGAATATTCGGGCCTGTGCAACCAATCGACGTCCCCATCAGGCCGCGCGATAAAGCCATCGACGCTGGCGGCGATGTAAACTGAACATTTGATACCCATCACTCGCCTCTTTTCCCTGCAGTAACCAACTCGACTACTGAATACAAAAACCGCCCAGCATTAACGCCGAGCGGTCCACAACAGCGCCCCCGGTAGGATTCGAACCCACGACCATTGGCTTAGAAGGCCACCGCTCTGTCCACTGAGCTACGGGGGCAGGATATGACCTGTCAATTTTAGACGGCTGGTTCCTGATCGTCAACCGGCGAGCGGCGAATCAAACGCATTTTTAGCTCTTCACCCAGGCGACCGCTCTGAATATAGTCCAATAGGCATTCCAGATCAGGCAGCACCTTGTCCGCCGTAATCTGCACAACCCAGTTGCGCGTCATAGGTGTGACGGCTATGACGTAAGCGCGACCGTGGTAGGCCGTCCACAGCTCAATCGCCGTGCCCATGCTGGCGTGCGGTAGGTAGGCGATCAATAGGTCGGCTTCGCCCGCCAGCGCGGTGTTTTTCAGGAACGCTTTGCGCAGGCGATCTCCGTCGTAAGATGCGCTCTCCGGCTCCAAAGACCATGGATCGGTGACGTGGGCGTTCGGCAGCTGGCGGCGCAGCGCTGCGATGATGCGCTCACGATACCCCTGATCGTGTACCTCGCCGTCGAAGCTCGATCCCTGCATCACGCCGGCAATGAATATATGCATCTGCCCACTCTCTTGATTGCCCCTTCTGCTTATCCGCTGCAGCGGCCGCCTGCGGCGGGTGGAAAAAGATGCACGGTATCTCGGTCGCTCAGAACGGTGCCCTTGTCCGCCTGCTGCCCATTGAGAGCCACAGCGCTGACTGTTTCTTCCGGAATGTTTAGCTTCTGCAAGATCGTGCCCACCGTCGCCCCTTCCGCCACCACCAGCGTAAACGGACGGTGTCCGGCCCCGGTTACAGAGGCAGACCGGTAGCGGCGCAGAGAGCCGTGAAGCTTAATCATGACTTCCAAGGCGCCGCTTATGCGTCGTTTTCGAACATGGGACGGATCCCCTGGTAAACATGCGGGCCGCCCAGCGTGCGCAAGATTACGTCTGGCGTTCGTTGTAGACGGGCGGCAATGTCGCGCGCCGCCATTGGCTGGTTAGCGTTGGCCAGCAGCACGCAAAAGACGGCGTCGACCAGCGACGTGCGCGTGGCAAAATCTTGCGGCAGCTGGCTGAAGTAGGTTTGCAGGACGTACTGAAAGCCGTCAACCTGGCGCACTTCCCCTGTCATAGCATCGACCAGGTCTACCTTCTCCATATCAGCTTCCAGTTGTAAATCTTCGTCGATATCCAACCTGCTGTAAAGGTATGTCTTCAAATCCAGATTGGAGCGTTCCCACCAATCGTAGTCAATGTAAAATAGCGTATCTTCAGTGGGGCGCTTTAATACCGGCGCCTTGACCTGTGGGCGTGGACGCTTTGTCAACTTTTCTCCTCTTGCCAGTAATGATCGCCCACCGCCATGAAAGCCGGATTGGAAACCAGCTCGGCGAAAATCGGTTCCGGCGGCATCCGTCGCAGCATGTTGACTGCGCTGTAAAGCGTCTTGGCGTGCACCGTATGCTGCGGGTTCAGGTCGGAAAGCTCGGGGAACAAATCCTTTAATAGTAGTCCCACCGGACGATGGTTATGTTCCACGCGTCGCCAGACTGCATCGACGGCTGCCACATAATCGGTGCCCACCAGCAGCAAATCGTCGTAACCGCAGGCAATCGTGCGGCGCTCGAGCTCAAACGTCAGCCGGTTGTCTACCACCGACGCCAGACGCACCCACTCGCGCTGCCCACGGCGCCGGTCGTAATCCAGCAAGATGATGCCAGGTTCGTCTCCCGGTCGCAGGCTGATGAAACCGCCGATGGGAATCTCATGTTCACGGTACCAATCCTCCAGCCCGTAAATATAGCGGTGTTCCTGAACCACCCAGCCCACGATCTCTTCCTGGCTCTGTTCGTCGACAAACACCACGCGCTGTCGTGGCGAGCGGCTGGGTGGGAAGAGCGGGCGCGTGCGGGCGCTGAGTGGCAGTGTGCCTGCCCAGCGATGCGGGTAAGTCAACGTCAACACCACCGGCTGCCTGCGCGTGTCTGGTTCAATGTCCGACCATTCGTCGTCGAGTTCGCGGATCAATAATCTCAGGTCGTGAGTCAGCGCGCCCTCATCATAGGGAATCGGCTCATATAGCAGCCGTTCGGGAACTTCGCGCACCTGAGCCGGCTCCATACGCCTCAAATACCAGCCGATCTTGCCTCTGGGCGCCACCTCGTCAAAGCGAGCGTCGTTGAGCATGGCGTAATTCAACGAGAAGACCTGTGTCTCCTGTGGTACGTCATCGCCCAACTCCAGGTGCGGCAAGATCTCTTCCGTGGGCAGCGGCCCACCTTCGTTGATTTCCAGCACAGCTTCGGCCAGATTCAAATGGCCTACGTTGACGTCCGTCAAGAGCCCTTTCAAGAACCAGTGAGCCGCCAGCCGTAAGAAGCCTTCCCGTCTTGGCAGCGACTCGTCAATTTTGGCGGCGACGGCGTCACCGTAAACCTCATGTAAATCTTCGGCGCTGCTCATCTCCAGCGCCTCAAAGATTGTGCCGTTTTCCTGATTCAGAACGTGGCCCTGTTGCAGCCCGGCGGCGAATTCTCTTTCCTTGCCGTTGATCTGGACGCGGATTACTTTGAAAGTTCCCGCTTCTGGATTCTTACCCTCGCGCACGCCAACCACGGTGCCGTAAACAAAGCTGAGTCCGGGGAAGACCAATTCGTCCCCCTCTCCATACTCATCTCGAGGTTGGTAGACGGCGCGACCGGCAAGGCGCTTCTTGATTTCATTTTTTTCCTGCGCCACGCGGTGCTTCATCAGCACCAGCGCCAGCTCCTCGGCCGTCTGCGGGCGTTCCACTTCCAGAAAGTGGTTATAAAGTTGTTCAATATCCGACTCAGTGAGGTTGAACTTCGTCGCCCAATACGTCTGCGTCTGAGTATGGGATTGGATCACTACGACAAGCTCCTATACGTGAGGAATGTTAGTTGCGGACTTCAAGAGTTGGAAAACGATGCAGCGTTAAATTATAGCAGTGTGCGAGTCGGAATGCCACCTCAGGGAAACGGCCTCTCAGTCCATTGCAGTCCATTTACAGGCACGTCAAACACCCGCAGCTCCCAGTGCAGATGGGGTCCCGTGGAGAGGCCGGTCGAACCACCGCGCGCGATTATTTGCCCCGCTTCCACGGGCTCGCCGGCGCTTACCAGGATCTCCGACAGGTGATAATATCCAGAATGGACGCCTAGGCCGTGGTCAATAATGAGCGTGCCGCCGCGAAGCTGCAATGTGCCGCTGTAGACCACCGTGCCCGCCGCCGGTGCCAGGATCGCGGTGCCCACCGTGCCGCCAAAGTCCACTCCCGTATGAAAGATTTCAAACGGGCCGCCATTGTACGAACGAGCGCCGCCATATCCGGCTGTCACCACCGTGTTAGTCACCGGTCTCTGGAAAAGTCCGTCCCACAAAGGCTCAGGGCTGAACTCGCTGTAGATTTCCCCGAGGAAGGCATCTTCTTCGGCGCGCACTTCTGGTTCCAGCAACGGCGCCAGTTCTCCGGAAACCTGAATTGTCTGCGTCGGAAAATTAGATGACGTAATTTCAAATTCCTGGCTGAAGGGCCACCACCTTTCCTCGCCCGCGCCGCCAAGCTCTAATGTATAAAGACCTGGCTCGGCGAAAGCGTCCACGCCGACCAGGGCCACATAGCCCTCCTGGTACGGAGCAAACTGCAGCGTCTGCCCTGCAAATTCACCGTCCGGCGCGCCTTCCAGGGCGTGCTCCACGTAAATGCTGATCGTCTCGCCCTGTAGCGCCGGTACTGGGTCGACGCGCAACGTTTCCCAGGCCGCGGGCAAGAACTGGTAAGGTCCGTCGCCGGGTAGGCGCAGCCGCATGCCAGGAAACAGCCGCGCGGGCGCCGGCAGATCGTTCATCTCGGCGATAGTGCGTGGGGCTAGACCGTGCCGTGCGGCAATCGCCAGCAAGGTTTCGCTCTGCTCGACGACGTGCAGCGTGCCGCTCAGCGGCAGGCTGCTGGCGGTTCCCGTCTTGCTGATGACCGAAAGAACCTGCCCTGCGTAAAGGGCGTCAGGAGCCACCAGCCGGTTGGCGGCAGCAATCTCGGCGGCCGTCGTGTTGTAAGCAGCGGCGATGCCCGCCAGGCTGTCACCAACCTGCACCGTGTACGTTGTGGCAACCACGTTGCCGACGGCGCCGGGGATGATCAGCTCATCGCCGGGGAAAATCAGGTCTTCCTCGCTCAGTCCATTGAGCAGCAACAGGTCTTGTACGCTGACTTCATACTGCGCGGCGATAGACGTCAGGTTCTCCCCGTCCTGCACGACGTGCACCAATGGCGTCGACGGTTCATCTTCCGCTGTAGGAGTTGGCTGCGGGGTTGGCGTTCCATCTCCTTCCTGACCTACAACCGGTCGCGCCGCAGGCCCCAACCAGGCGCCCAGCAGCGCCACCAATAACAGGATGCGAATTACCTTCATAGAGCGCCTTTTTTACGCGGAAATGGGGATGAGTGCAAAGTCGTGCAGAATACGACCAGGCTTATCTTGTTACGTGCGGTGTCTGGCGAGAACTTCCACTTCGATGACACCGTCCAATTGGATTAGCTCCGGGTCTCCGGTGACAAGAATCCCACCAACCTCTGCGGTTGATCCGACGGCAAAAGCGTCAGCATACGAAATACGGTAGTGTGACTTGAAATTGGTGGTAATTGCAGCGACCCCGAGTGCCAGCGCAATCCAGCCGTCTCCTATCTCTGGTGGCGCAATGCCCATAAGCGACAGTGCCATCACTGTGACGACTGTAAAGAGGAGAAAGTGTAGGCAGAGAACACCCTTCATGAACTTATCGGCAAAGTCGGCACGCTCTCCTGTCGCACGCGAGGCCAGACGCCGCCTCAGCCCGCCTTTCTTCAGCACGGCGCCAACAGCCTGGGTCACGAGTGCGATCAGCAGCAGAAGACCGATTATCATCTGCGACGATTCGCTTTTAGGGCTCGGAAACAGGCCTAAGAGCAGGCCGTTAGACAGAAAGACTGTCCCGTCAAACAGCAGCCCATGCCGCTTACCGGGCGCGATAGCGGCCGTCAGTTGGCCGGCCCTATCCGGTAAGACGTCCATTCTCAGCGGCTCCCTGAACCTTCAGCGCGCAGTACGTCTGCAATCGACAGCGCCCTCCCCGTGAAGTTCTCAAAGGTCAGATCGTCAAAAGACAGCCCATGATGCGCCTTCATGCGCGCCATCAGGTGCAAGTAATTGTCCAGGATGCGCTGTTCCCACGGCAGCGCCAGCCGCTCCGCCGCCTGCCGGATGCCGGCCTCGCTCCCCTCCAGCTCCACAAAATCGCCAAAGGGCAGCTCGTCCAGCACCACTTCCACGTCGCCTAGCATAAACGTCTCGCGGTACTTTTCGTACACCTGTCGCGCGGTAAAGCCCAGCCGTTCCAAAATCGCTTCGGCCGTGTCAAAATCGCTTACCACCACTTCCAATTCCTCGCGCACCTTGGCCTGCGAGCTTTGATCCTCGACGGCCATGCCCTTAAACGTCAGCCGCGCGCCGTCATCTTGCCGCAACCGCAACAGCAGACCTTTGCCCAGCAGCGCTTCTTCTTCATCGTCAAAGCGCACGTTGCGCTCGTACAGACGAGGTTTGAATCGCTCTGCTCCAGCGCCGGCCAGCTTCTCGCGTAGCGCCGGCAAGTCGTCGACCAGAAACTTAACCTCAACTTCCAGATTGCCCGATGCGCTCACTGCTGCTCTTTGATTTCCTCCGCATCGCCAATCGCAATTAGCTCCTGGTTCTTCTCCACACTATCTCCTTTGCCCACGTGGACCCGAGTCACTACCCCGTCTCGACCGGCGCGTAGCTCATTCTCCATCTTCATTGATTCCAAGATCACGACTGTCTGGCCCTGCCCTATATGGGCGCCTTCTTCCACGAGCACGTCCAGAATCAGACCCGGCATAGGGGAGCGAATGACGACCGCCTCCGACGCGTCCGATAGCTTACCTCGCGCCTGGGCCAGGCGGTATGCTCGTTCGTCCTGCACGTGTACCGCATATAGCTCACCGTGCAGCAGCACTTCCCAGGCGTCTTCCCGCTCTTCGACGATCGCTTCCAGAGAGCGATTGTCAATCAGCAGAGACAGCGTACCGCTTTCGGCAAGCTGCTGGAAGTCAACACCGTGTCTCTCGCCGTTCACCGTGATTTCTGTCTTCTGATCGATCTCGATAATATACTCCTGGCCATTTACCGTCGTAATATACTTCATGGCACATTCCCATCTCTACCAGAGACTAATTCTCCAATCCCCAATCTCCAATCTCGCCCGAACGCGGTTCGGTCAATCTCCAGTCTCCAGTCCGCCATCCCTACCTCTGCAACCGCTCCCAGCGCGTATACCACTTCCAATTGCTGGTGTCGCGCTCTCCAGGCGCCACAATCTGGCTGGCCCGCTGGCTACGCTGGTGCGCCACGAGCGTGGCGAAAATTGCCGCTTCCAGCTCGTCGTGGATCTCGCGCTCGCTCATGCTGAAGCGCTCCTCCACAAACCGAGTGTCAAACTGTCCCGAGAGAAAACGGTGGCTTTCCATCATGTGCTGGTGGAATGGGATGTTGGTTTTCACACCCATGATCCGATACTCCTCCAGCGCCCGCCGCATGCGCAAGACGGCCTCGCCGCGCGTTTCACCATAACAAATTAACTTACTGATCATGGAATCGTAATAGGGCGTCACCGTATGCCCTTCATACAGGCCGGTATCCACGCGAATACCGGGCCCGGTCGGCAAGCCAATAGCCGTGATAGTCCCCGTGGAGGGCACGAAATCGTGGTATGGATCCTCGGCGTTGATGCGGCACTCAATGGCCCAACCTTTCAACTTCACTTGGTCCTGCAGGTAGCGCAGCCGGCGCCCGCGCGCCACGCGCAATTGTTCCTGCACGATGTCTACGCCGGTCACCAGCTCGGTCACAGGATGCTCAACCTGCACCCGTGTGTTCATTTCCAAAAAGTAAAAATTCTTGTCACGGTCCACCAGGAACTCGACCGTGCCTGCATTCACGTAGTCCACGGCGCGCGCCGCGGCGATGGCCACCTCGCCCATCTGCCGTCGCAGCTCATCGTCGACCACAAACGAGGGCGCTTCCTCGATTACCTTCTGGTGCCGCCGTTGCAACGAACACTCGCGCTCGCCAAGGTGGATCACGTTGCCCTGGCTGTCGCCGAGCACCTGGATCTCGATGTGGCGGGCGTCGGAAATCATTTTTTCCAGGTATACAGTGCCGTCGCCAAAGGCGGCCGTTGCCTCGCGCCGCGCGCCTGCCAGGGCATTGGACAGCGAGCCGGCTTCGTGAACCGGGCGCATGCCTTTCCCCCCACCGCCCGCAGCCGCTTTAACCAACAGCGGAAAACCAATCTTTTCCGCCGCGGCGATCAGCTCGTCGTCGGAGAGCCCCGGATCTGTGCCCGGCACCACGGATACGCCTGCCGCGCGTACAGTCTGGCGCGCCAGCTGCTTGTCGCCCATAGCGGCAATGGCTTTCGGTGAGGGGCCGATAAAGACCAGCCCTGCATCGTAGCAGGCCTGCGCAAAGTCGGCGCGCTCTGCCAGGAAGCCGTATCCGGGATGCACCGCCTCGGCCCCCGATTTTTTGGCCACGTCGATCAGCCTGTCGATAACCAGGTAGCTTTCCGTCGCCGGAGGCGGGCCAATGTTGTAGGCTTCATCGGCATAGCGCACGTGCAGCGCGTTGCGGTCCGCGTCGGAGTAGACGGCAATCGTTTGCAGACCCAACTTGTGACAGGCGCGCTGGATGCGCACGGCAATCTCGCCACGATTGGCAATGAGCACCTTATCAAATTTCTGGATTAGCAAATTGTCCATAGGTCCATCGCTTATTTTCCCGGAAACTCTGGTGATCGCAGATAAGCCGGTTTCTGGGAAAATCAAGTTAAGTCACAGCGGCATATTTCCATGCTTCTTCGGCGGGTTATTATCGCGCTTGTTCTGCAGCATGTGCAGCGCGTTGATCAGGCGAGGGCGCGTTTCGCGTGGTTCGATAACGTCGTCCACGTAACCACGCCTGGCTGCCGTGTAAGGATTAGCAAAGCGCTCGCGGTACTCTTGCACTAGCTCCGCCTTACGCGCCACGGGGTCCTCAGCCTCTTCCAATTCACGCCGAAAGATGATATTGACCGCCCCTTCGGGCCCCATAACGGCGATTTCCGCCGTTGGCCAGGCCAGGTTGAGGTCGGCGCGAATATGCTTGCTGTTCATGACGCAATAAGCGCCGCCATACGCTTTGCGCGTCACCACCGTCAACTTGGGCACAGTGGCCTCGCAAAAGGCGTAAAGCAGCTTGGCGCCGTGGCGAATGATCCCGCCATACTCCTGGTCCAGGCCGGGCAAAAAACCAGGCACGTCCTCAAAGACAATCAGTGGAATATTGAAACAATCGCAAAAGCGCACGAAACGGGCCGCCTTTTCGCTGGCGTTGATGTCCAACACCCCGGCGAGAACCATCGGCTGGTTGGCCACGATGCCGACAGCATGACCGCCCAGACGTGAAAAGCCCACGACGATATTTTGCGCGTAATGCTCCTGGATCTCAAAGAAGATGCCATCGTCAACAATATGGTGAATCCCTTCTTTGATGTCATAAGGCTTGTTCGGATTTTCAGGGACCAGTTTGTCCAAAGCCGCCTCTGTTCTCAGCGCGTCGTCGCGGCTGGCCTTGAAGGGCGCATCCTCCATGTTATTGGACGGCAGGTAGCTGAACAATTCGCGGATTAGATACAGGCAATCCGCTTCCGAATTAGCAGCCATATGCGCCACGCCGCTTTTGCTGTTGTGCGTCATTGCCCCGCCCAGCTGCTCGAAACTCACTTCTTCGCCGGTCACCGTCTTCACCACGTCTGGTCCTGTAATGAACATATGGCTTGTGTCTTTGACCATGAAAATAAAGTCGGTGAGTGCTGGAGAATAGACCGCGCCGCCGGCGCAGGGTCCCATGATCGCGCTAATCTGAGGCACGACGCCGGAGGCCAGCGTGTTGCGCAGGAATATGTCGGCGTACCCGCCCAGGCTATCGACGCCTTCCTGTATCCGCGCGCCGCCGGAATCGTTGATCCCGATCACCGGCGCGCCATTTTTCAGCGCCATATCCATGATCTTGCACACTTTGCGGGCGTGTACCAGGCTCAGGCTGCCGCCAAAGACGGTAAAGTCCTGGCTGAAGATGTAAACCAGGCGCTCGTCGATGGTGCCCCATCCGGTGATGACGCTGTCGCCGAGATACTTTTTCTTGTCCATGCCGAAATTCGTCTCGCGATGCTCAACGAAGGCGTCAATCTCGCGAAACGTGCCCTTGTCTAGCAGAAGTTCGACACGTTCGCGGGCCGTCATCCTGCCTCTTTCTCGCTGCCGGCGGACGCGTTCAGCGCCGCCACCCTGTTGCGACTCTTCTCTCAGGCGTTGAAGTTGTTCAATCTTTGGATTCGCCATTATGTCCTCTATCAACGACGGGTCGCCTTTTCACGAGACCTCGTGTTTCTAGGAGCGTGAAGGGTGATAAGGGGTAACTTTCCGGCGGTTGGCCGCCGGTCTCCAGCCAATAGTCACGATGTGCCGCTCGCAGGCAAACCCAGGCGGCCCAGACGATCGCGCCGGTGAAAAAAAGGAGTTGCGCAACCCACCCCTGACGAGCTGCTGGTGCGGGTGCGAAGATCAACAACACCGCCAGTTGATAACCTGCATAAAGGGACAGCGTCAGAGGCAGTAGACGGCGCACGATAAGGCGACGACGCCATAGGCCAACTGCCAGCAATACAAATGCGCCGGCCCAAATACCGGACATGACCAGCCGCACGCGCGGGTCGAGCGTGGCGCCAAGCTCCTGCAGCAGCACAAGCTGCTGCAGCAGAATCCACACACGCCATAAGTTCCACATTGCTAAAAGAAAAATCCCCAAGGCAGTGATCGTCAGGGAAAACGGACGACGGGGCACACTCATCGCGTGAATTATATGATATGGCGGCGGTGTGACAAGCTGGCGCAGGCGTGCCTGATGGGTGGCGATGTGATATATAATCCCACCCATGTCACGAAGACACCCCTACTACGATGGCTGGGAGCCTGAGCCGGAAGAACAAGAACGGGGGCCTCGCTGGCTGCTGCTGGCACTCGGCGGCATTCTGGGCGCGTGTCTGGTCGTCGCCTGTGCAGCCGGCGGCTATTTCCTGCTACAACCGATCCTTGCGCAACCCACCTTTCCCGCACCTCCCGTCATTCCCACTGTCCCAGGAGCAGCCGAAACGGCGACTGCCGCCGCGACGCTCAATGCGGATGATCCCGCGCCTCCAGGGGGCACACCGGCCCCGGCGGCGACCGTCACGCTGCCTGCCGATCAAGGCGGCGTTACGGCCACGTTCGTCGCCAATGCGCCTGCCATCGACGGCGTTCTCGACGACTGGCCTGCCGGCGCCACCGTGAGTTCTGCCCATCGCGTTTATGCCTACAGCGGCTGGGACGGCAGCGAGGATCTGCATGCATCGTGGCGGCTCGCGTGGGATGAAGGACGGCTATATGTGGCCGTAGAGATCGACGACGACGTGCACGTCCAGACTCGTGACGGAGCGCTTATCTACCAGGGCGATAGTGTAGAGCTTCAGATAGACGTCAATCCTGCCGCGGGCGCTACACGTGTAAATCCCGCCACGAGCCAGATCATTCTCTCGCCGGGTGACTTTGGGGACAATCCACCCTCAGCCGCCCGTTTCCGTGGCGCCGAAGACGGAGATCTGCCCGAGGCGCCGGGACACAACATCGAAGTGGACGCCCAGCAAACCGCTGATGGCTACGTGCTGGAAGCCGCAGTTCCCTGGTCTGATCTCAATCTCGTTCCCGCCGCCGGGATGCGCCTCGGCCTGGCGCTAAACGCGAACGATAACGATAGTCCCGGCAACGCGCGCCAGGAAGTGATGATGTCCAGCGAGCCAGGCCGGACGTTGACTGATCCCTCCACGTGGGGCACTCTAATCTTAGAGTCCGCCTCAAACTAACAACGTTCCCCTGTTTTCTGCTATTCTCAATCAAACTTCGATTGCAGCCGGCAGGCATTCCTGCCAGATTTCTCCTGCTCCCTGCGGCGTCTGTCATTGGGGCCGGGCATGCGAGCTCCTGCTGGAGGTTGCTTTGATTCATCCCCACACCGAACTCAGGAAAATTAACGATCACATTGGCGTAGGTGTTTTCGCCACTGCTTACATTCCGCGCGGCACGCTGACCTACGTTTTTGATCCGCTGGAGATTGAGTTGAGCGAAACTGCCTTCTCAGCGCTTCCCGAGCCCATTCGCCAGCTTGCGGACAAATATTGTTACGTGGACGCCAAGGGCCTGCGCGTTGTTAGCTGGGATTTGGCCAAATACATCAACCACCGCTGTGACTGCAACACGCTGAGCAGCGGCTGGGGATTTGAGATTGCGCTGCGCGACATTCAACCTGGCGAGGAAATCACAGACGATTACGGGCTATTTAACCTTGCCCGGGAAATGCCGGTTACCTGCAATTGCCCTAATTGTAGGCTTGTCGTGCGCCCGGATGACCTGGACCGCTATCACGAGCTGTGGGACGCCCAGATTATGGAAGTGCTTCCCAAGATGCTCGAAGTCGAGCAGCCCCTCTTGCCGTACTTAGAGCCAGAAGTTTACGCCGATACAGTGCGCTACTTAGCGGGCAAGGGACCTTACACGTCGGTGCAGGTGCTCAAATGTGAGCGCGCTTTTGTCTAGGGCGCGCCGACTTGTTGCAGCGACCAGTCGTCGATGAAGAAGCCGTTGTTGGCCTGCACGTACCGCGCGCGGAAGCCGACGCCCAGGCGCACAGTTCCAGCGCCAGACACGGTCAATGTCTCCACCATGGTGTTCTTACTGCCCACGCTGACCGCGCGCCAGCCGCTACCACCGCTGCCGTGAATAAAGCGCACCTCGGCAGCGGTCGCTTCTCCTGCCCAAATCTTGCCGCCGCTGTAACCGGCGACGATATCGGGGAAAAAGTTGGCCACAAAGCGATAACTGCCTGGTTGCAGAATAACGTCGGTAAACAGCCGGAAGCTGACCGGCGCGCCCCCTTTGAAGACTTTCACCGTCCAGTTCCCCTCCCACAGGAACAGCGGCTGCTCGTACGCCGGCAAGCCGGCACGCGGTACGATGCGGCTTTCCGGGCGCAGGTACATGTGGCCCGTGTCCGGTGCGCCGAAGCCTTCGTCTATCTCCATTTGCCAGTCTTGGGGCGTTTGTAACTCCGGCGCTCCGTAGAGGTTGTAGAATCCTTCCTCAAAGGACGGATTAGGCAGCAAGTTCGCCCCGCCTGTCGCCGGGGTGGGTGGCGGCGGCGCAGAAGTAGCCGCGGGCGGCGCCGTCGGAGCAGGAGGAACAGTGCTCCCGCTGCCGGTGCCCGGGATCGTGATGCGCTGGCCTACAAAGATCACGTTGGGATTGGCCAGAGTATTGGCCTGTATGAGCGCCAGCAGGGTGACGCCGTGGCGCAGGGCAATGCGCATGAGCGTGTCTCCCGGCTGCACGACGTAAATTGTGCCGCCCCCACCACCGGAAGGCGGCGGCGGTGCAGGCGTAGATGTGGGACCCGAACCGTCGGGGATGGTCAGCACCTGTCCGGCGTAAATCAGGTTTGGATTGACGATATTGTTTGCCGCCGCAATGACGGCAACCGTTACACCGTGTGCTCGCGCAATGCTAGAGAGGGTATCGCCTGCACGAACTATGTAAGAGCTATCTGCCACTGCCGACCGGCCGGACGCGAGCAACAAAAACACCAGAAGACCAAGAACGAATGGAAAGAGAGAGCGCTGTTTCATGGAGACTATTATAAGCGCCAGCCGGCGCCGATGTCTATACACCCTGCTGGTCATTGACAGGTTTTCGCGATAGCATATCCGCACCGCAAATCTGGTCGCAAATGATGCTATTCCAGGAGTCATAATGGTAGACGTTTTCATCACCAGAAAGACGTTTGACGAAGTGCTAGCGTACTTCGACGAGGCCGGCATCGGCTATTTTCACAACGCCCAGGATGTGCCCCTGCCTCCCGCGGAGCTGGCAGAACAGTTAGCCCAATCTGGCGCTCCGGCGCTGATGAGCGTGCTCACCGACACCGTTGATGCCACGCTACTGGATGCCGCGCCCCAACTGCAGGTCGTAGCCAACGTCGCCGTCGGTTATAACAACGTGGACGTGCAGGCCGCCACCGAGCGCGGCATCGTCGTCACCAACACGCCGGATGTGCTGACCGAAACCACGGCCGATCTCGCCTTTGCGCTGCTCATGGCGGCCGCGCGGCGTCTCAGCGAGGCCGATCCCTATATGCGCGCCGGCAAATACAAACGGTGGCAGCTTTTTCAGCCACATCTGGGACTCGACGTGTACGGCAAGACGTTGGGCATCGTGGGCATGGGCCGCATTGGAGCGGCGACCGCGCGCCGTGGGGCGCTGGGCTTTGGTATGCGCGTTCTCTATCACGGACATCACGACCATTTGGAAGCGGATCGCGAGTGGGGCGCGCAGCGCGTCGACATGGAGACGTTATTGCGCCAGAGCGACTTTATCAGCCTGCACGTGCCGCTGACTGAAGAAACTCACCACATGATCGCAGCCCGCGAATTGGCCATGATGAAACCAACGGCGATCATTGTGAATACGTCGCGCGGACCCGTGATCAAGGAAGTGGATCTGGTCGCCGCCCTGCAAGACGGCGTCATCGCCGGCGCCGGGTTGGACGTTTACGAAGAAGAGCCGCAGATGCAGCCGGGCCTGGCAGGGCTGTACGAGCATGTGGTGCTAACGCCGCACATCGGCAGCGGTTCCGTCGAAACCCGCCTGCGCATGTCCATGACCGCCGCTCAAAACGCTGCCGCAGTACTGCAAAACCAGCGCCCGCCGAATCCGGTAAATTGACTGGAGACTGGAGATCGGAGAACGAGAGAGTCGTCATTCTGAGCGATGTCTTCGGAGCGAAGAATCTTCACCTCTACTTCGGTGGCAGGCTACCGGCGAATCCCACGCCACGCAACACCCAGTCGGTCAGATCTTCGTCCTCTTCAAAGCCCTCAGGGCCGACGACAACCCAGCCCGACATCGCGCGGCCGGTGAAGTCGAAAGCGCGCGTATGTTCATGGGTCAAGGCCTCATCATAGTCGTGCGGACCCACGCGCACGATCAACTCCTCGCCGATCACACCAACCGCCATGTTACCGTCCAGCAAGAACGAAAGTCCGCCGAACATCTTCTTCTCTGCGATATCCTCCCTGACGCTCAAAACCTCCCGCACCCGTTCCGCCAATCCTTCATCGTAGGCCATGTCGTTCTCCCATCGTGCTAAGCGAGTATCCACTCCTAAAAACCCAGAGTTTCCGGGAAAGTCTAACGGATCAAAGACTACCCTGCATCTTGCAGTTGAATTATCATTGTAACGTAATAGAAAGGAATGAGTTAAGTTAAATCATGGAGAAGCCATGCCACGCTACGATTTTCGTTGTCACGACTGCACCACCGTTTTTGAAGTAGAACGCCCGATGTCTCGCGCCGCCGCGCCGGCTGCCTGTCCACAATGCGGCAGCGGGCAGACGTATAAACTGTTGTCGCAGGTTGCTTTTGTGAGCGGTAACCAACGGACCGCAAACGCGCCTTTACAGACGACTGGGTGTGCCTGCGGCGGCAGTTGCGCTTGCGGAGGGCATTAATGAGGCGCTTTGTAGTGACGATATCAGTCGTTACGGAAAGTGAAAGGCCGGTCCAGAGGGGCCGGCCTTTCTAAAAGAGGAGGAAGGAGGAGGGTGCTCTTAATCCCTTAAACGCCATAGCGTGCATTTTTCCGGCAGGCAATGAAAAAGGGCCGTCGCGAGAGCGACGGCCCTTTTTGTATCTGAGTCGCCTGTCACGACTTAATCCTCCTCGTCCTCCCCGTCGCCATCGTTGTTGACAATATCACCCGCCTCGTCGCCCTCCAGCACTTCGCGCGCTTTACTGGTACCTGTCGGCGGGCCAATGATGCCCTCTTCTTCCATTACGTCCATGATGCGCGCGGCGCGAGTGTAGCCGATGCGGAAGCGGCGTTGCAGGAGTGAGGTGGACGCTTTACCCAGGTCGCGCACCAGCGCGATCGCTTCCGGCACCAGCTCGTCTTCATAGTCCGACTCCGCCTCTTTTTCGATGAGGTCTTCCCATAGGGGTTGCTGCGTGGGGGGCGGGGCGGTCGTCGAGGATTCCGCCTTCCTTTGGGCGGCAGGGACAGCGTCGGTCCTAGAGGCCGCGTCGGTCGCCGTAATCACGTGTCGCCGTCGCGCGCCGCGCCAATAGTTGATGATGCCTGCCAGTTCCGTGTCGCTGACAAAACTGCCCTGCAGCCGCACCGGCGCACCGGCGTCGGGGCTTTGAAAAAGCATGTCGCCCTGTCCCAGCAGCCGCTCGGCGCCTGTGCTGTCCAGAATGACGCGGCTGTCGGTGCCCGAGGCCACGGCAAAGGCCACACGCGCCGGGAAATTGGCCTTAATCAGCCCAGTCACCACGTCCACCGACGGTCGCTGCGTGGCGATGACCATATGGATGCCCGTGGCCCGCGACATCTGCGCCAGGCGCGTGATGCTGCGCTCCGTGTCTTCCGGTGAGATCATCATCAGATCGGCCAACTCGTCGATGACGATGACCACGTAGGGCATTTTTTGCCGGGCAACGGCGCCTGCGAGCGCAGGCGATGCCGCACTCTGCACCTTTTTGTTGTAGTCGTTAATGTTGCGCGCGCCAATTTCGGCCAGCTTCTGATAGCGCATGTCCATTTCGCGCAGCGCCCACTGCAACGTGCCTAGCACACGCTCCATGTCTACCACGACGGGGGCCACTAGGTGTGGAATCCCGTTGTACCCGGTCAGCTCTACGCGTTTGGGATCGACCATTACCATGCGCAGGTCTTCGGGCGTGTTTTGCAGCAAGAGGCAGGCGATAAGGCCGTTGACACAGACCGACTTACCGGAACCCGTTGCGCCGGCAATGAGCAGGTGCGGCATCTTCGCCAGGTCGGCGGCAATTGCATGGCCCGACACATTCTGTCCCAGGCCGATGCGCAGTGGCGAGCGGATGCGCGTGTAAGCCGGCGACTCCATCACGTCGCGCAGCGAGACCAGCGCCTTCTGCGTGTTGGGCACTTCCAGGCCCACGTAGCCTTTGCCGGGAACCGGCGCCTGCACGCGCACCGAGTGCGCCGCCAGTGCCAGCGCCAGATCGTCGGCCAGGCTGGATATCTTGCCCACCTTGACCTTGGTGCGCTTGCCGTTGCGGCGCTCGATAAATTGCGGCTCCACGCCAAATTCCGTCACGGTCGGGCCCTGGTTGATCTCCACCACCTTAGCCGGAGCGCCAAAGCTCTCCAGGGTGTGTTCGATAATCTCAACCTGCTCGCGAATGGCGACGTTGCTGATTTCCTGGTCGCTGCCCGCCTCCAACATCTCTTCCAATCGCGGCAATTCCCAGGTTCTTGCGTCGCCGCCGGCCTGGGCGCCCAGCGTCACGGATCCGGCAGCTACAGGCGCCGTCGACGGCGTCTCACCGCGCGATTTTTCGCGACCATCATCGTCGCGG
Source organism: Anaerolineae bacterium (assembly GCA_025929715.1). Classification (GTDB taxonomy): domain Bacteria; phylum Chloroflexota; class Anaerolineae; order Promineifilales; family Promineifilaceae; genus JAAYYY01. Next base: position 18,969 of record JAICPS010000019.1, read on the forward strand.
CGTCCGTTGCGCTGCTGCGATGTCTGTTCCCGCAGCGGCCGCTGCGCCACATTGGGCATCGCAGTTGCCGCTGCCGGTGAACCCGTTGGCGAGGCCTGGCTGTTCTGTGCCGCCGAGGCAGCGACGCGGGGGCTCTGACGCAGAGGACGTCCGGGGTTGATGGGAATTTCGCGATCAGCAGCCTGGATAGTGGGGCGCTGCGGGCGACTTTCCCAAACCGTGTGCAAAAATTCGCCCAGATCTCTGCGGGTGACGCCGAAGAGCAGCACGGCGGCGATGAGCCCGACAATGGAGAAGACGAAGATGGCTCCCAGGCGGCCAACGGCCTGAGTTAACCCCCAGGCAAGCGCGCCGCCAACGTAGCCGCCTCCGCCTTGGGCCTGGGCCACGCTCCATACATCACTCAATCCATTTGCAAGGGCCACGCTGGTCAACGAGGCAAACGATTCGAAGGTCAGGAAGAGCAAGAAAAGGCCGACCAGCCGTAAGGTAGGCAGCCTGGGAGCCTGGTCCATGCCCCATAACACCAGGTAGAAGCCCGCGCCGCCCATAACCAGCGTCACGAAGATGCCGCCCCAACCAAATGCCTGCTGCAACAGGCCGGAAAGGGCGGCCGTGAGTTCCCCTTGATTGGGGGACAACAGGCTCAAAACCAGGATCGCGGTTAAGAAGATCAGCACGATGCCCACGATGAGCGCTTTCTGCGAGCTGTTCAGATTGATGTTGATGGCGGGCTGGCGGTTCTTATTGGAGCGGCTGCTGGAACGCCGCTTGCGAGTTGTGCTGCTGCGCGTCGATTTCTTCTTTCTGGTCATAGCTCAAATGTTCCCGAGTCCATTATAACATGCCCGCCGTAAATTGACAGAAAGCCAACCCTTGTTATGGTGTAGTGAGGAATTTGCGTCCTATTGGCACGAAATTTCGTAAAAAGGGTGCTAAAATCGCAGTAATGAACTATTTTAACCACGGTACTTTACCTTACTTTCGCTTTGAAAGTTTCCCTGACGGTGGCATCCTGCAACATGCTATATTTACGCGGTCCGGCGGCGTCAGTCCCGCGCCGTTTGCATCGCTCAATCTGAGCGTATCGGTGCCTGATGAAAAGGCCAACGTCTATGCCAACCGCAGACGGGCTTATGGCCTTTATGGACTCGACACGGACACGGTCGTGCACGCCCACCTCGTTCATGGCCATGCCGTGGCGCGCGTGACGCAGGCAGACGCCGGCGCCTGGGTTTCGCACGTCGACGGCATCATAACAGACGAGCCGGGTTGCGCGCTGACCATGAACTTCGCCGATTGCGCCCCTATTTTTCTATACGATCCACTTCGCCGCGCCGCCGGCCTTGGCCATGCCGGCTGGAAAGGCGCTATCGTCGATCTGCCCGGCGCCATGGTGCGCGCCATGCAGGAGGCATTCGGCAGTGAGCCGCATTCTCTGCTCGCGGCCGTGGGTCCCTGTATCGGTCCCTGCTGCTACGAAGTGGGCGAGGCCGTTATCTCTGCCTCGCACGACGCTTTTGCCGATCCAAGCGCGCTTTTGGCAGACCATGGTGGCCCTCAGCCGCACTTCGATCTCCCTGAAGCCAACCGTCGAAACTTGCTGCGTGCGGGTGTCCGCCAGATCGAGATGTCCGGCCTGTGTACGGCGTGCCGCACCGATCTCTTCTTTTCGCACCGCGCCGAAAAGGGCCGCACCGGGCGCTTTGGCGCGATTATGATCCTGGCGGCCTGACGGGCGCTTCGCGAAGCGCCCCTGGGATATTTAACGATGAACCAACCAAATGCTCTCCCTGATTTCCTCAACGATCTGCGCCGGTGCGTGCGCGGAGACGTGCGTACGGACGCATATAGCCGCATGCTCTACAGCACCGACGCCAGCATCTTCCAGGTGATGCCGCACGGTGTGCTGATTCCACAGACGATGGAAGACGTGCAGGCCGCCGTTGAGCTGTCGCACCGTTATCAAATCCCCTTGCTGCCGCGAACCGCGGGCAGCAGCCTGGCAGGGCAGGCCACCAATGAAGCACTAGTGATCGATTTTTCGCGCCACCTCGACGATGTGCTGGAAGTTAATCAGGAAGAGCAGTGGGTGCGCCTGCAGCCGGGCATTGTCCTGGACGAGCTGAACATCTTCCTACGACCTTACGGTTTGCAGTTCGGTCCCGATCCCGCCAGCAGCAATCGCGCCGCAATGGGCGGCATCGTCTCCAATAATTCGACGGGTAGCCACTCAATTTTATACGGCATGACTGCCGATCACGTGCTGGAGCTGAATGTAATTCTGAACGATGGTTCACGTGCCCACTTTGGACCCGTATCAGAGGAGGAACTGGCTCGACGCCGCGGGCGAAACGGCCGCGAGGGCCAGATTTACGAAGGGCTTCACGCCGTGGTGAGTGACGAGAGCAACCGCCAGATCATTCGCGCGGGTACGCCGCGACACTGGCGCCGTTGCGGCGGCTATAACCTGGACCGCATGATTCCTGACGGCGCCAGCTACCGCTGGCCGCAAGACCCGCGCTTCAACCTGGCAAAACTGGTTTGCGGCGCCGAGGGCACGTTGGCGGTGATCACCGATCTCAAGCTGAACCTGGTTTCTCTGCCCGAGCGTACGGCCCTGGCTATCGTCCATTTTGACAATCTATACGATGCGCTATCCGCCGTACCTGCGATGCTCGAGGTTCAGCCTTCGGCTATCGAGTTGCTAGACTATCTTGGGCTGACCCTATGCCGTGAAGTGCCCGAATACGCCCGGCTGCTTACCACCTTTGTCGAAGGCCGGCCTAATTGCGTGCTTATCACCGAATTCTATGGTCAGAGCGAGAGCGAGCTGCGCAGCAAGATTGACGGCCTGCGCCAGCATCTCAAGCGCAGAAAAATCAAGACGGCGTCCATTGTCCCTGCGCTGGACCCCCAAAGACAGGAAAACGTGTGGACCGTGCGCAAGGTGGGCCTGGGACTAATGATGAGCATCAAGGGGGATCACAAACCTATTCCCTTCATCGAGGACGCCGCTGTTCCGCCGGAACACCTGGCCGAATACGTGACCAGGGTGGAGGCTTTCTGCAACGATTTGGGAAACCAGGTAGCGTATTACGCTCACGCTAGCGCCGGCTGTGTACATATTCGCCCGCTGATCAATACCAAGGCTGCCGAAGAGGTGGCGCGTCTGCCGCAGATTGCGCAGTTCTCTGTAGAGCTACTGGGGCAATACGGCGGCTCATTGTCCAGCGAGCACGGTGACGGCAAGGCGCGAAGCTGGCTCAACGAACGGTTTTTCGGGCCCGATTTATACCGGCTTTATTGCGACGTCAAACACATCTTCGATCCGCACAATCTCCTCAACCCGGGCACGGTGGTCAATCCACCGCCGATGACCGAGAATCTGCGCTACGGGGCCGCTTACGAAGTGATTCCCCTCAAAGAACACATAGACTTCAGCACCGATCACGGTTTTCACCGTGCCGTCGAGATGTGCAATGGCGCCGGCATTTGTCGCAAACGGACCACGGGCACCATGTGTCCCAGCTTTATGGTGACGCGCGAGGAAGAGCACAGCACCCGCGGCCGGGCGAACATGCTGCGCGCCGCCATGTCGGGGCAACTGCCGCCCGAGGAATTTACCGGCCGGCGCATGTACGAAGTGCTCGACCTATGCATCGAATGCAAGGCGTGCAAAGCCGAGTGTCCCTCATCAGTAGACATGGCCAAAATCAAGTTTGAGTGGCTGACCCACTACCACGAGGCGCACGGCACCCCGTTGCGCGCGCGGCTGTTCGGCGACATTGCGCGGCTCAGCCGCCTTAGCAGCGGGCCTATGGCGCCGCTGGCCAACTGGGGTCTGAAAAACGGCTGGATACGCGGCATCATGGAAAATACCGTGGGCATTAGCCGCCGGCGCTCGCTGCCCTTATTTGCCCGCGAGCCGTTCACGGCCTGGTTCCGCAAGCACGCAGCAGCGCGCCACTCGCGCTACGGAGTGCGGCCTGTCGTGCTTTTCAACGACACCTTTAACACCTACAACGATCCACACGTAGCCATTGCGGCGACGGAGCTCCTGGAGGCCGGAGGCTACGACGTCGTTTTGCCCGGGCACAAATGTTGCGGGCGGCCCATGATCTCCAAGGGACTGGTAAACGAGGCCCGCGCCGCCGCCCGCGATACCGTCGACAAACTGGCGCCGCTCGCCGAAGACGGTCTACCCATTATCGGGCTCGATCCAAGCTGCATTTTGACGCTGCGTGACGAGTACCTGTCGCTCTTGCCTGAAGATCCACGCGCGCGGAAGGTCGCCGCGCAGGCGTTGACGCTCGAAGAGTTTCTGGCACAGCAGGCGGACGCCGGCGAGCTGGCGCTGGAATTCCG
>JAICPS010000648.1 GCA_025929715.1 Anaerolineae bacterium
ACCTTTATTCTGCTGAGTGCGCTGACCATGACGGCGTGGTGGGCGTCGACCATCGACGCCGCCGACAGCCAGCCACGGAGCTACCTGCGGCACACGGACGCGAGAAGCTGGCTGCTCGGTCTCGCCCTGCTACTGATCCTGATCGTCAGCGCCGCGGGCGCCGTTACTGCGCTGGGGGACACGCTCTTCCCCGCCGCCAGCCTTGGCGAAGGAGTCGCCCGCGATCTTTCGCCAGCAGCTCACTTCCTGGAGCGGCTGCGCGTATGGCACCCGTTCCTTGCGGTCTTCACGGCGATATACATCTTCTCCATGGTCGCGCGTCTGTCTGTAGAACAGGCGCCGGTGGTAGCTCGCCAGCTTTCACGCGGGGTACAAATTTTGGTAGCCGTGCAGATTGCCGTTGGCGCAATTAACCTGATCTTGCTGGCCCCCGTCGCCATGCAGTTGTTACACTTGTTCATGGCCGACATGGTATGGATTGGCCTCGTATTATTGACCGCGACCACCCTGGAAGAGAAGGAACGTCTTCCCTCTAGCGAAGCCGCGCAGCCCGAAGCCGCGCAGCCACTGCGTCGAGTGGTAGAACAGTAACGATGTGAGGCGCCCGGCACTTCCAATGTGCCGGGCGCCTACGCAGAATTCTAATCCTGCTATGTCCTCACTAAACTGGTACTTGGGCACGATGGGTTATAGCTACGACGATTGGAAGGGCGTCTTCTATCCTGAGGAGCTGGATAAAGGCGATTACCTCTCGTACTACAGCCACTATTTCAACGCCGTCGAGATGGATTCCACCTTTTACGGCACGCCCCGCACAGAATATGTACAGCGATGGAAACAGGCTACGGCAGAGGGCTTTGTATTCTGCCCCAAAATGCCGCGGCAGATCACGCACGAGCGGCGTCTGCAAGAGGCGGACGAGGAGGTCGAAGCGTTTTTGCAGACGATGCGCCTGTTCCAGGAGAAATTAGGGCCGATCCTGATTCAGCTCCCGCCTGATTTCAGCCGCCGCGAGATCGGTAGCGTGGAAGCTTTCTTGGACGGGTTACCGCGCGATTTGCGCTATGCAGTTGAGTTCCGGCATCGCTCCTGGCACGCCACGGCCACCGGGGAGATGCTGCAGGAACGAGGGGTCTGCTGGGCGTCCACCGAGTACGTACACATGCCGCAGCGCGTATACGTCACGACCGACTTTCTTTTCATACGCTGGATCGGCCGTCACGGCGTCTACGACACCAAGGACCGCGAGCGGGTGGATAAGACCACGAGCTTGCAGGAATGGCTTGCGGACATAAAAGAGCGCCAATCTGAAGGATTCCAGACCGTTTACGGCTTTTTCAACGACGAGTATGCTGGATTCGCGCCGGCAACGTGCCAGAAATTTAAGCGCCTCGCAGGGTTGCCCACCGAATCGCTGACCCCACCACAACAGGGACGCTTACTCTAGGGGTTAACCCCCTGCAAGCGCCTGCACGCCGTTCAGCACGGCCTGCTGCGCAGCCTCGAACCAGGGGCCGGGCACGAGGCCGAGAATGAGCGTCGCCAATGCAGTTAGCCCCACGACGGCGCCCAGCGCCGGCCCCGCAATGACCTCGCCTTCACCGTCATACATGAAAGCAAGATAGACGAGGCGCAGATAGAAGTAACCGGACACGACACTGGTTGCCACGCCCACCAACGCCAGCCAAAGTAGATCGGCCTCCACGGCGGCGCGGAAAAGAAAGAATTTTCCGGTAAAGCCACCCGTTGGCGGCACGCCGGTCAACGACAACATGAAGAACGCCAATGCCAACGCCAGCATAGGGCTGCGGCGAGCCAATCCTTTGTAATCGTCAAGATCCAGGCCCTCGCCCTGCCGGTATTCGAGAGCGATAACCACCGCGAACGCGCCGAGGTTCGTAAAGAGGTAGGCCATCATGTAAAAGAGTCCGGCGGGCACCGCGTCGGCGCTGCCCATGGCGGCAGCCACGGCGATGAGGATGTAACCGGCGTGCGCGATGCTGGAGTAGGCCAGCATACGCTTCACGTTTTGTTGGGCCAGCGCCACCACGTTGCCCATGATCATCGTCAGAGCAGCGATGACGGCGACCGCAGGAACCCACGTTTCGCCCAGCTCCGGCAGCGCCGAAATAAAGACGCGCATCATAGCAGCAAAGCCACCCACCTTGGCGCCTACAGACATGAAGGCGGTCACCGCGGTAGGCGCGCCTTCGTAAACGTCCGGCGTCCACATGTGAAAGGGCACAGCCGCCACCTTGAAGGCAAAACCTACGAGGAGCAGGGCGACACCGGCAGCGCCCAGCGCCTGCCCGCTGTCCAGCCCTTCCAGGACCGCCGGCAGCGCTGTGGAGCCGGTCGCTCCGTAAATGAGCGCAACGCCGAAGACGAGAAAGCTCGAAGAGAAGGCGCCCAGCAAGAAATATTTCATTGCCGACTCTTCGGACGCCAGCAGCGGCCGCGCGAAACCGGAAAGAACGTAGAGCGGGATCGACAGCAGTTCCAGGGCGAGGAAGACCAGAATGAGATCGTTGGCCATACCCAT
>JAICPS010000760.1 GCA_025929715.1 Anaerolineae bacterium
GAGGCGGCGGGCCGGATCGGCAACTTTCATGGCGTGTGGATTGATCAGGAACACGCCGGCCACTCGCATTCCGATCTGGAGCTGATGTTAATTGCGTGCCGTGCCGCCGGGCTCGACGCCTTCGCTCGCGTGCCGCCGACCGATTACGCCACCATCATGCGACCGATGGAGGCTGGGTGCAGTGGGGTTATGGTCGCTCAAGTGCGCACGTTGGCTGAGGTCAAGCAGGCGGTTGAATGGGCCAAGTATCCGCCGCTGGGCGTGCGCGGCATGTTCACCGGCAATCCGGAAACTGCTTTTGGCGCCGTTGACATCGCCACGCAGATCGTTAATGCCAACCGCGACCGCTGGCTATCGATTCAAATCGAAACGGCGGAGTCGGTTGAAATCGTCGAACAAATCGCAGCCGTAGACGGTGTAGACTGGCTGTTTGTCGGGCCGGCGGACCTTTCGGTAACGCTCGGCGTGCCCGGAGATTTTCTGCACCCCAAATGCGTGGCTGCGCTGAAGCGAGTGGCGGCGGCGGTCAAGCAAAACGGAAAAGCCTGGGGGACGTTATCACGCGACGCAGAGCATGCACGCCGCTGCCGCGAGCTGGGCTGCCAATTGTTCAGCATCTTCGGCGATATGGACGCGTTGCGCGCCGGGCTCAAGGCGCTCGAGCAGCAGTTCGCGGATCTGATGGACTAAGTGACAGGAGACAAAAATGACCCGTGAGATCCAGTTGGAAAATATCGCGAAGGTCAAGACGGCCCTAGCGGAGAAGTACGAGCGGCGTGCTCGCATCGCGAAGAGCAAGCCGGCCAAGGCCCGCTTGGAGCGCCACGCCGAACGGTTCCGCAGTCAAGCAGCCAATGCCCAAAATGGCGCCCGCGCCTAGGCTCATGGCGCATTGAGCAGGCGCGTTCGGCCATAGCCGGCCGAGTTCGCCTGTTATCATCATGCTGGCTGAATCTGATAGAACGACCAAGCCTGTCCTGCCCGGACCGTTCGTCTCCCCGAAGGAAGCGGAAGTCCCGGAACACCAGAGTTTTTGGCTCTGGGTGATGTGCCTGACGGGCGTCGACTACTTCAGCACGTTGGGGTATCAGCCTTCAATTGCATTTGAAGCGGTTGGCATTCTCGCGCCGCTGGCAACCATCGTGCTTGTTCTGGTCACGCTGTGCTGCGCTTTGCCAGTGTATAGCTATGTGGCGCGCGAATCACCGCTGGGGCAAGGCTCGATTGCGATGCTTGAGCGGCTACTTCGCGGTTGGCCTGCAAAATTTCTCGTGCTTGTCCTGTTGGGTTTTGCAGCCACCGATTTTGTGATCACGCAGACGCTTTCTGCTGCGGACGCAGCTGAGCATCTCGTGCACAATCCGCTGTGGCGCGACACGCCGCCCATTCTGCATAATCAGATGTCCGTCACCATGCTGCTGCTGGTGCTGCTTGGAGCGGTGTTTCTGCGCGGATTCCGCGAAGTGATCGCCGTGGCGGTCGTGATCGTTGCTGTCTATCTGGTGCTCAACTTGGTCGTCATTGGCAGCGGCTTGTGGCATCTCGCGACGCATTCCGATCAACTTACGGATTGGTATCAGTCGA
>JAICPS010000024.1 GCA_025929715.1 Anaerolineae bacterium
CTATGCCCTGCTGCACGCGGCGGGTGAATCGCAGCACCCGGTCTTGCTCAAACGCGGCATGAGCAGCCTCATGGAAGAATGGCTGATGTGCGCCGAATATATTCTGAGCCATGGCAACACGCGTGTTATGCTTTGCGAGCGCGGCATCCGCACTTTCGAAACTTACACGCGTAATACCTTTGACATCAACGCTATCCCTGTGATCAAGCACCTCTCCCACCTCCCCATCCTGGCCGATCCCAGCCACGGCACCGGCAAATGGGAATACGTCGCTGCCGCTGCCAAAGCCGGCGTCGCCGCCGGCGCCGACGGCCTGATCATCGAAGTGCACACGCATCCTGAAGAAGCGCTTTCCGACGGTGCACAGTCGCTGAAGCCGGAAAAATTCGCCGCCCTTGTGCGTGAAATGAGAGCGATTGCCCAGGCCGTCGGGCGCGATATCCCTGAGCCCGATCTGGATCGACGGGAGCCGGTCGCCGCCTGAGCCGTTCCATTTGTAGTGACGACTTTAGTCGTTACCGATCGTGAACGACTGAGGTCGTCACTACGAACCCGACCATCACATCCTTTCCGGCACTTCAATGCCCATTAAAGACAGCACCGTCTCAAGCTGGCGCAGCGAATAGTGCGACAGCGCCAGCCAGGACGCCTGGCGAGCAGCGTTCTCTTCGCTCAGAATGTGGTGCTCGCGGTAAAAGCGATTAAAGATGATCGCCAGATTGTAAACATGATCCGCCAGATGGTTCGGCGCCCGTGTCTCGTACACATGGGCAATTACGTCCGGCAACTCGGCCAGCTTCAGCGCCAGCTCGCGCTCCTCGGCGCCCGCCGCCGGTATAATGTCGCCGGCTTTCAACCCCAGTTCGTCCGCGCGCCGCAAGATTGACTTCGTTCGAACCGCCGTGTAGAGCAGATACGGGCCGGTGCGCCCTTCAAATGACGAGAAGCGCTCCAGATCAAACACGTAGTCACGGGCGCGATGGTTGATCAGGTCGGCAAACTTCAGCGCGGACAGTCCCACCAGCCGCGCAATTTCCTCGCGCTCTTCGTCTGGATACTCTTGCGCAGCGTCTACCTCTTGTAGCCGCGTCCGTGCCTTCACCCGCACCATCTGGATCAGGTCGTCGAGAGGCATCACTCCTCCCGCCCGGGTCTTGAACGGCTTGCCGTCCGGTCCATTCATCGTGCCGAAGGGTAAATGCTCCAGGTCAACGCTCTGCGGTACAACGCCTGACTTTCGCGCCGCCCGGAAAACCTGTTCAAAGTGCAACGATTGGCGCGCGTCCACGACGTATAGAATGGCGTCCGGTTCCAACTCTGCCATGCGCATGGCCAGCGTCGCCAGGTCGGTGGTGCCGTAAAGCACTGCGCCATCCGATTTAAGCAGCATTAACGGAGGAATTTCGGTCTTGTCGTCCGGCTTGTCCACGGGCACGATCAGCGCGCCCTCACTCTCCACCGCAAAGCCCGCGTCGATCAAGGTCTCGATCATCGGCTCAATATAAGGATCTGCGTGGCTCTCGCCGAGCCACAAGTCAAAGTGAACGTTCAGTGAGTCAAAATCGCGACTTAGAGAGGCAATCGAGACATCTACGAAATGCTGCCACAGGGCCCGGTAGCCGGGCCGCCCTTCTTGCAGCTCCCTAGTCGCCTTGCGCGACGCCTCCAGGGCTTCAGGGTCGCTTTTGTTGCGCGCCGACGCCTCTGGATAATAGTCCTGAAGATCCGCCATCGTCACCGGCGACTCCTCGGGATAGGGACCTTCGTAGTCAGGGTCAAAGTACGGTAGGTCCGGTTGGCGCCTCTTTACCGCCATGATCAGCGTACCCATTTGCAGGCCCCAATCTCCCATGTGAATGTCGCTGGTCACGCGGTCGCCGCAAAAGCTGAAAAGGCGCTGTAGGCTGTCGCCGATAATCGTGGAGCGCAGGTGGCCCACGTGCATTGGCTTGGCAACGTTAGCGCCCCCAAAATCTATGATCACGTGCCGGGCTTCGGCCTTTTCCGGTACTCCCAGCCGCTCGTCCTGCGCCATACTATGGATGTGCCGGGCCAGAAAGCGGTCGTCCAGGCGTAGATTGATGAAGCCCGGCCCCGCCGGGCTCACCTCGGCGAACACCCCATCTTGCACGGCTGCACCCAGCTCCTCGACAGCCGCCTGTGCAATATCACGTGGATTCTGACCATATGCCCCGGCCGCCGGTAGCGCGCCATTGCACTGATAGTCTCCCAAATCGGGCCTGTTCGAGCGCACGACCAGCCCAAACTCGCGATCGTAGCCGGCCGCCTCAAAGGCGTTGCCCACATATTCTGTCAGTATTTCTGTCAACGAGTTCAATTCACCAATCTCCAATCTCTACCCCCTCCCCAACACCTCCAACAACCTATCCGGCCGGTCCGTAATGATTCCGTCCACCCCAAGTTCTAGCAGCCGCTGCATGTCGGAAATCTCATTAACCGTCCACACGTGTACGTCGACGTTGTGGTTTGCGGCGGCGTTGACAAAGCCGCGGGTGACCACATGCAGGTTGCCGCTGTACTCAGGGACCTGGAAGGCGTCGGCCGGCGGTTGGTAGACCGCGTCCAAAAAGAGCTTATTAAGCACAAAGTACGGCCGTATTTCGGGTTCGGTCGCCGAAGTTGCCACTTCGGGGCACGTTTGACGAAATTCCACCATCGTATCTGCATGGAATGATCCGACCAATATCTGCTCTTGCTTGTCGTGCTCGCGGATCAGGTTGCAGAAGGACGCCACGATAGATGGCTCGGCCTGCTTGATTTCGATATTCATGAGCATATCAGGAAAAGCCTCGAATATCTCTTCGAGCGCAGGCAGGCGAATATCCTGACCGCGATAGGGAAACGTCGCGCCGTCGTCGCTCCAGCGATAGCCCGCGTCGACGGTCTGGAGCTGCTCGAACGTCATCTCCTTGATCAGCCCAGTGCCGTCGGTGAGGCGGTCCACTGTTTCGTCATGACTCAGCACCAGCACGCCGTCGGCGCTGCTGTGAATATCCATCTCCAGCACGTCCACACCCATCGCGGCCGCCCGCTGGTAAGCGTAAAGCGTATTACTGGGCCACAATCCTTCTCCACCCTGGTGCGCGATAACCAGTACCTCCGCATTTGCCTCAAAAAAAGGATGTTCCGCCCGCGGCCGTGACAAAAAAGCCAACACCACATACATGACAACCAGAACCAATACCAACGCCCCTATAATCTGAATTACCCGCCTCATGTCCTCTACCCTCTATCCTCTAATCTCCAACCACCAATTTCCAGTCTCCATCTTCCATTTCCCGATTCCCAATTGTAAGCCCCCCACTCCAAATCCCCAAACCCCGTTTGCTCTGCCCTTGCGCTCTTATGTATAATCCTCTGCGACATTGAAACGTCTCTGGAGAATGTGCATGACACGTCCCGTTGTATTTCCGTTTACGGCAATCGTTGGACAGGAGCGTATGAAGCGAGCCCTCGTCCTCAACGCAGTCAACCCGCAGATTGGCGGCGTATTGATCCGCGGCGAGCGCGGCACGGCCAAATCGACCGCCGCCCGCGCCCTGGCAGCGTTGCTGCCCGACATCGAAGTCATTGCCGATTGCCGTTTTGGCTGCGATCCACGTCGTCGCAACACATGGTGCGACGAATGCCGCGTGCGTCACGGCAACGGGGATATTCCCATCGACACGCGCCGCACGCCGTTCGTGGACCTGCCCGTGAGCGCCACGGAAGATCGCGTCGTGGGCACGCTGGACATCGAGAAAGCAATCCAACGGGGCGAGAAGCATTTCGAGACCGGCGTGCTGGCCTCCGCCAACCGCGGGCTGCTGTACGTGGACGAGGTCAATCTGCTCGACGATCACGTCGTGGACCTATTGCTGGACTCGGCAGCGATGGGCATCAACGTCGTGGAACGCGAAGGCATCAGCTTCAGTCACCCCGCCCGTTTCATCCTGGTAGGCACGATGAATCCTGAAGAAGGCGACTTGCGCCCCCAGCTTCTTGACCGCTTTGCGTTTTCGGTCCAGATCAGCGGTCTGCTCGATACACGGCAGCGCGTGGAGATCATGGAGCGCCGCATTGCCTACGAGCTGGATCCGGAAGGATTCCGCGACGAGTGGGGCAACGCGGAAAAGCGCTTATCCGACCAGATTCAGCATGCCTGGGAAGTGGTCAACGACGTCGAGTATTCGCGACGAGATCTGGCCTCCATCGCCCACCTCACCGGGTCGATGAAGGTAGACGGCCATCGCGCCGACCTGGTTATCCTGCGCGGCGCGCAGGCACACGCCGCCCTTCAGGGCCGCCAGCACATTGCCGACGAGGACGTTCTGCTGGCAGCCGAGCTGGCCTTGCCGCACCGCATCAAGGCGCGCCCCTTTGCCGACAGCGCCGTCGACTTCTTCGACCTGGAGGAGCGGCTGGAGCGGGCGCAAAGTGAATCGGGCAACGGCGACCCCGGCGACACAGCTGAGCAGGCGGAAACCAGCCCTGTAAAAAAAAACAGGCGTTAGACGCTGAAACCGGCGAAGAAGCCGACGTCAGCCAGACTGAGGCCGGTCCGCAGTCGACGCCGCAGACGGCCCAGGACGCCCCGTGGTGGGAAGGCGGCCAGAAGCGCAAGTCGACCGAAGAATTTGCGGCGCGTCGCCTGGATACGCAGCTAGACCGCCTGACGCGCAAGCAGTCCGGGCGCCGCTCGCGTACGCGCTCAGATCGCAAGCGCGGCCGCTACATTCGCGCCCGACTGCCCCGCGAGCGGAGGATCAGCGATCTGGCCTTCGACGCCACCTTGCGCGCCGCCGCCCCCCACCAGAAACAAAGGCGAGAATCGGGCGAAAGCGATATGGCCCTTTCGCTTCGCCGCAGCGACCTGCGCGAAAAGGTTCGCGTGCGCCGCGCCGCCAATCTAATTCTTTTCGTGGTGGACGCCAGCTGGAGTATGGCGGTTTCAGAGCGTATGGAGGCCACCAAAGGCGCCATCATGTCGCTGCTCACCGACGCCTATCAGCGCCGCGACCGCGTGGGGCTGATCGTCTTTAACAAGAATCAGGCGCAGTTAGTGTTGCCCCCCACCGGCTCTGTGTTGCTGGCCAAAAAAGCGCTGGCGAACATTGCCGTCGGCGGCAAGACGCCGCTTTCCGCGGGCCTGCTTCTGGCCCATGAGGTGATCCAGCGCGACGCGCTCACGCATCCCGACGCGATGCCGCTCATGATCCTGCTCACCGACGGCGCCGGCAACGTGAGCATCACCGAACTGCCGCCACAAGAAGAAGCGCACCGCATCGCCGGCATGATCGAGCAATCCGGCATTCGTTCTGTCGTGATCAACATGGAACACGTCGCATTCGACCAGGGCCTCGCCCGCGTTCTTGCCAAAAAACTGGAAGCCCCCTGTCACACACTGGAAGATCTTCGCGCGGATACGTTGTATCACACGGTATTGGATGTGTTGGAGTGAGCTGGAGGGTTTGTTAGTTCCTTCTGTTTCAGCCGGTCGTTACGAGGATAGCTTGTTGCTACATCTCCACCAACCCCATCTGCGCGGCAATGGCCACCGCCTCCGTACGGTTGCCCGCGCCTAACTTTGCCAGAATCGAGCTAACGTGAAATTTCACAGTGCGCTCGCTGATTACCAGCTCTCCGGCAATCTCTTTGTTTTGCAGACCCTGCGCCAGGCGCAGCAGCACTTCGCGCTCCCGCGGCGTCAGTGCTTCCGATAAATCCGGCTTTTCCGGTTCCTGGCTCATTTGTCTCAATAGTTTAGAAGCGACGACCGGCTGCAATAGCGAGCCGCCCTGATGCACCACGCGCAAGGCATTAAAGACTTCTTCGCGCGGCGCTCCCTTGAGCAAGTAACCCTGCGCCCCGGCCTGTACCGCGGCGAGAATGCGCTCGTCGGTGTCGAATGCCGTGAAAATAATGACCCGCACGTCCGGGTGCTCCTCGCGCAGCCGTCGCAGAACCTCGACCCCGTCCATCTCCGGCATCTCCAGGTCCAGCAAAATGACGTCAGGATTTGTCTCGGCCACGCGCTGCACTGTTTGCCGCCCGCTACCCGCCTCGGCGACGACCTGAAGATCCTCTTGCGTGCCGAGGATCGACACCAGGCCATCGCGCACGATGGGGTGGTCGTCGGCCACGAGAATTCGAATTGTTCCGCTCATCTATTCACCTACTTTCCCGGAAACTCAAGCGTCCGTAGGTAAGCCAGCTTCCGGGAAGGTCGGCACCGTCACTTCCACGCGCGTGCCTTCTCCGGGGCTCGTTTCCAGCCGCATCGCGCCGCCCAAGAGGCGCGCGCGCTCGCTAAGACCTAGCAGCCCGTAGCGGCTATCGGGCACGTTCTCGGCGTCGAAACCACGCCCGTTGTCTTCCACCGTCATGCGCACTTCGGCCGGTGTGGTCACCAGGCGCATGTGGGCTTTGCTGGCTGCGGCGTGCTGCATGACATTATTCAGCGCCTCCTGGGCGATGCGATAGAGGCCGGCCTCAATGCGCACCGGCAGTGGGCGACTGCCGCCGGTCTCTGAAAAAGTTACCTTCAGCCCTCCCTTTTCCGCCGTCTCGCGCGCCAGCGATGCCAGCGCCTCGGCAAGCGTGCGGCCCTCCAATGGCGCGGCGCGCAGGTCGAGCACCGAGCGCCGCGCTTCCTCCAGGTTGGCCCGCGTCATGTTCAACGCGAGTTGCACGGCATGCTGCACGCGCTCTAGCGCGGCGTTCGCCTCCAGCAGCGCGTCGGCGGATTCCAGGTGCAGCGCAACTGCCGAAAGCCCCTGCGCCAGTGTGTCGTGAATCTCGCGCGCCAGCCGGTTGCGCTCCTCAATGGCGCCCATCTGCATGCTGCGACTATAAAGCCGAATGCGCTCGACAGCCATGCCCAGTAGATCGCCTACCGTGTACAGCAGGCGTAAATCTTCCGGTGCGAGGCCCCGCCAGTTGACGCTGGCAACGTTCATCACGCCCAATTTCTTGCCATGCGCATAAAGGGGGATACTGGCATGGTGTCGCAGGCCATCTGTGCCGTCCACCAGGCCGTAAAGGCGGGTACAGGTGATGACGTTCACGTTGGCAGCGCCTTCCAGGTCTCCGGCGCGATACGTATCCAGGCAGTAACAGTCGCCCGCCATGCGCCGTGGATTATCGGCGAGCGCCGGGGGCAGGTTTTGCGCCGCGGCGAGATACGGTTCCTCGCTCTCTTCGCGCAACAACCAGATCCAGCCCGTTTGCAGGTCGAACAGGTCGACGACCCGTCCCAGCGTCGTGCGCAGCGCCTCGTCCAGATCCGTCGACTGGTTCAGCGCCTTAGCGATCTCGTTCAGAATTGTCAGCTCGCGATTGCGGCGCAGCAGCTGTTCGGAATCGGAAAGTTGTGTGGTCGGTTTCGCGTTCATGATCGTTGCTACTGTAACAACTTGCGACCCCAATTGCCACCTTATACAATCCTTGCCTTATGCTTCTCGCGATTGATATCGGAAACACCAACGTCACGTTGGGCCTGTGGGACGGTGAAAGTTGGCGGCTGCAATGGCGGCTTCGTACCGTACACGACCAGACCGTTGACGAATACGGCATCTACCTGAAGATGTTGCTGCGCGAAGTGGGCCTGGCCGAAGCTGTGGATCGCGCCATCTTTTCTAGCGTCGTTCCACCCCTCACCCACACTTTCCACGCCGTCTGCCGGCGATATCTTGATCTAGTTCCTGTTCAGGTGACGCGCGAGACTGACACGGGGATCCGTATCGAGACTGAGAATCCCGCGGAGGTAGGGGCGGACCGCATCGTCAACGCCGCCGCTGCATGGCATCTCTATCCTGGCCCGAGCATTACGGTGGATATGGGCACCGCAACTTCCCTCGACGTCGTATCGGCGGACGGCGCTCTGCTCGGGGTGATCATCGCGCCAGGGCTGCAACTGGCAGCCGAAGCGCTCACTGGTCGCGCCGCCCAGCTTAATCGCGTCGCTCTCGAAGCACCGCCGCAGGTGTTGGGCCGCAACACGGTACACGCCATGCAGTCAGGTCTCATCTTTGGCTACGCCAGCCTGGTGGAAGGACTCATTCGCAGGCTGCGCGTGGAACTGGAGATGGATGGCGCTCCGGTCCTGGGAACGGGCGGCCTGATCAAGCTCATCGCGCCACACACGACGATCATCGACCACATTGAGCCCTGGCTGACACTCACCGGACTGCGGCTAATCAGTGAGCGGGTCGAACAGTGAAGGAAGAGATCGAGACTTGAGAATTAGGGAACTGGAGAACTGCAAATCTGGAAAACTAGAGAGATGCATCGTCTCGCTGCCTCTAGCTCTGGCTCTACCCTTGTTCGCCCTAGCCCTTCTCGCCGCCTGTGTGCCAAACTTAGCCGAACCGCCGCGGCTCGATGAGTCTCCTGTGGAGCCCGGCGCGCTCCCCGACGCGACAACTGAGGCGTTGCTGCTACCGGCGCCTACAGCTACCGGGGAGCCTATGGCCTCCGATATTGCACCCGACGCGCAACAGCAGCCCGTGAACCCCACCGTCACGCTCTGGGTCAATAAGACCTCGGCACAGTACGATGCAGCTCTGCGCGAAATGATCGACGACTTCAGTGCCGCGCAGAACGTTCATGTGGAGCTAGTCACGATCGCACCCGATCTCCTACCGGATCTCGTGCGCCAGGCGGCCGTATCCAATACCCTCCAGCTTCCCGACGTGCTCATTTTTCCGCTCGAATATGCCGTGGGCTGGGCCGAGCGCGGCATCCTCGATCCCTCGGCCGCACAAGCCGTGATTGACGAGTTGGGGCCCGACACGTTCAACCAACAGGCGTTGGATCTCGTCTCCGTCGACGGGCAAGCCGCGGCCATTCCCAGCGACGGCTGGCAGCAGCTCCTGCTCTATCGCAGCGACTGGTTCGAGGAGCGTGGTTTGCAACCGCCGACGACGTTCGAGCGCGTGCTCACGGCCGCCGAAGTGATCTCTGACCGGGTCAACCTCGTCTACAGTTACAACATGCCTACAGAGTCCTCGCTGCGCGCAACGACGCTGGCCTTTGAACATGTGGCCATCGCCAACGGCTGCCAGCTCATCGACGCGAATGGCGAATTGCAGATCCTCAGCCCCGCCTGCCGCGATTCGCTCGCTTTTTATCGCTTCTTATGCAACACCTACTGCCCTCCGGGCGTGCAGACCGAGGTGAGCGCCCTAAACGCCTATTTGTCGGGCCGCACCGGCATGATCCTCGCCTCGCCCGGGGTGCTGCCCGCCATCGCCGGATTGGATCCCCGCTACTCTCCCTCGTGCCCCGACTGCGAGACGCCTGGTTATCTGTCCGAAAATACCGCCGTCGTCACGGCGCTGACCGGCCGGGGACCAAACGCAAGCCCGCAAAATCTGGGCGAAATCTCGTACCTGGGCATCACGGCCGGCGCCGATCAACAGGCAGCCGCTGCCTTTGCCCGCTATTGGTTCGAAGAGGGTTACCTGACTTGGCTGGGCGTGGAGCCAGAGCGCAAGGCGCCCATGCGCCCCGGCACGCAAGAGGATCCACAACGATTCATGGATGCGTGGTACGAGCTGCCGTTTGGCGCTGGCGGCGCTACTATTGGCGAGGTTTTTGGACCGGAGCTGGCCGAAACTCTGGCGCGCGACGTGGTGAATCCCAACCGTTGGGGTTACATCCAGGGACAGGGCGAGCTGATAACCAGCATCTATGAGGAACTGACATTTTCGATTCTTTTACAGGAGCTTTTGAGTGGCTATTATGACAGCGATCGCGCCGCAATCGAAGGGTATAAGCGCCTCGTGGATCTGATACCGAATTACCAGTATTATGTGGATCCCGAACCGACGCCGACGCCGGAAAACTAGAGATTGGAGATTGGGGATTAATGGCTCCTACCCAAGCGCCAGCAGTCTTGCAAACTTGCACACTTGATACGTGACACACCAACCGACCATGCCCCCAACCTACGTCGAAGAAGTCTTCGGCATTCTTACCGACGACGACCTCTACCTGGATTGCGTTCTGTTCAAACCGGCCAATGCCGACGATGCGTCGCTAAAAGCGTTACGAATCTGGGTGCCACGCTACCCGTTGACCAAAGCAAGCGTAATCACCTGTGCCCGCCAGGAAGTCGACGCGCTGGGCAGCAACGGACGCGTCGCCCATCTGGCCTTCGATTTGCGTAGCACCGGCGAGAGCGAAGGGCTTGCCGGCGACTTTGACTTTGACGCCGATTTAAGTGCCATCGCGCTCTGGGCGCGCGAACGCTTCGGCGATATTAACGTCGGATTTCTTGGACGTCCGCAGGGAGAAGAACAGGTAGACGTGCGCCCCATCCGGCCTGGGGTGGTCATGGAAACGTACCACTATCACCCGGTCAACGGCGCGGGAGCCGCCGCCGGGACTCCCCTCATTTATCTCGCCACCTACGGCAACTTTTCCGCCGCCGACGAGACTACCTGCAAGGCGCTTTCAGCAGCGGGTTACGACGTTCTGGCCATGGATCCGCTGCGCTACTTACTGCACGCGTGCGCGCAGGGTCGCGTCACGATTCCCGAGCTTTGGCAGGATTTGCAGGCGCTATGCAGCCGCCTGCCCTCGCCGCCCTTACTCCTTGGAAAGCCGGTCTCGGCGGGCCTTGCCCTGCTGTGGGCTTCCGGTGTGGAAGAAGTTCTCGGTGTTCTGGCCATCGGCCAAACTCAAAGCGCGTTTCGCCCGCACCACATTTTCGCCAACGACAATCCGCATACCTTCTTCCTGGCCCGTTATGTCCACAAGATCGCCCCGCGCCCGGTAGCCTACGTGCATGAAAGCGGACACCCGCTAGGGGGTAGCCGCGACGAACTGTCCGCTCTGTACGAAACCTCTACCGGCCCACGCCGCCTTGAGCATGTTGAACGCGCGTCGAATGAACTACTGCTCGAACTCCTGGAATGGCTGCAAAACCCGACTAATCCTAATTAACCACAGAGGACGCAGAGAACACGGAGCTTTTTTTAGTCTTTTCTCTGTGTCCTCCGCGGTCTCTGTGGTTAACCTTCAAATCAAACTCGAACGCGCTCCGCCGCCCACTGTTGCGCCTTGGCAATCGCCTGCGCGTGGCGCACCATCTGGCTGGTGTAACCCCATTCGTTATCGTACCAGCACATCAATTTGAGCAGATCGCCGTCGACAACCTGGGTCATACCCAGGTCGACGATCGAAGCGCGTGAGTCCTGGATGATATCGGAAGATACGAGCTCATCCTCCGACACCCCAAGGATGCCCTTGTACTGATCGCTCGCGGCTTCCTGGCGGAAGATATCGTTCACTTCCTCAACGGTCGTGTCCCGCTCGAGTAAAAAGACGAGATCCGAGAGCGAACCTGTGGGAACAGGCACGCGCACGGCTACGCCGTCGAATTTGCCTTCGTACTGCGGCAGCGCCTTGGTGGTCGCTACGGCAGCGCCGGTGGTGGTAGGCACCAGGTTGGCCGCCGCTGCCCGGCCACGCCGCCACTTTTTGCTGGGACCATCGACCAGCGCCTGTGAAGAGGTGTAGGCGTGGATCGTCGTCAACGTCGCCTTGCGAATGCCGATGTGCCGTCCCAGAACCTCCACGACCGGCGTAATGGAATTGGTCGTGCAGCTCGCGCAAGAGATGATGCGCTCTTCGAGGTTGACTTCGCCGACGCCGTGCACCATCGTCATTAGCTCCGGTGTTTTGCTGGGGGCGGAAAGAATGACGCGCTTGGCGCCGGCTTCGAGATGTTTCTCGAGGCCTTCGCGCGTGGTAAAGACACCGGTACACTCAAAAACCAGCTCGACTTCTAGCTCCTGCCACGGCAGCGCTGCCGGGTCTTTCTCGTGGTAAACAGGGTACTCCTGGCCGTCCACGATAAGGTGCTCCTCGTCGTGATCCACTTCTCTTTCGTAGCGGCCATAGACAGTGTCATATTTGAGTAGATAGGCCAGATTGTCGGTCGGGACCAGGTCGTTCACCGCGACGACTTCCATCTCCGGCGTGTCTAACAGAATCTTGAAGGTGGCCCGGCCGATGCGGCCCAGCCCGTTAATTGCGACTTTCATTTCACACTCCTGGGGTTTAAATGAACAAATTGCACCTAGAGTAATTGTAACAGAATTGAGACGTCCGGCACGCGCTCGGGAATTTCCTGCGTAACGATTCTGTAAGATCTTCGTCACAATTTCGTCATAATGACCAATTACTTTGCTAACTATACGCTCCGAGTGTGCGTCAATGCGAACAATGCTTCAAGTTAACCCCAAAACGATTGAAGGAGATGTTTCACCATGTTTTCACGAACGTATACACATAGGCCCATGTTTATCGTCCTGGCGATTGCGATACTGTTTGCCTTCGCGCTGGGCGGAGCAGCCGTGGCCGGCGCCGCGGGTGATTCGGGCGCCGTCTACACGATGACAAATGCCGCCGGCGGCAATGCCGTCGCCGTCTTCAGCCGCGCCGCCGATGGCACGCTGACGCCAGCCGGCACGGTGCCCACCGGTGGCCTGGGTACGGGCGGCGGCCTGGGCAATCAAGGTGGCCTGATCCTGAGCCAGGACCATCGCTGGCTGTTCGCCGTTAACGCCGGCAGCAACGAGATATCTGTCTTCCAGGTGCGGCGTGATGGCTTGAGGCTCGTCGATATCGCTTCCTCGGGAGGCGAGTTGCCCATCAGCCTGACGGTCCACGACGAGCTGCTTTACGTTCTCAACGCCGGCGGCGACGGTAACATCACAGGGTTCAGGTTCAACGCGCACGGCGAACTATCGCCCGTATCCAATTCGACCCGTCCCTTAAGCAGCGCCGCGCCGGGTCCGGCACAGGTCGCGTTTAGGCTAGATGGCCGGGTGCTCGTCGTAACCGAAAAAGGCACAAACCTAATCGACACCTACACGGTCGGTGGTGACGGCCGGGCCAATGGGCCGATGCCTCAGGCCTCCTCCGGCCAGACGCCGTTTGGCATGGCGTTTGACCCCCGCGGACGTCTATTCGTCTCCGAGGCTTTCGGCGGCGCGCCTGACCAGAGCGCGTTATCGTCATACACCGTTTCCAACGCCGGCAGCCTGGCGGTGATCAGCGCTTCGGTGGGCACCACCGAGACGGCCGCCTGCTGGGTGGTGATCACCGGCGACGGGCGCTACGCCTACACCACCAATACCGGCAGCAGCTCCATTTCCGGCTACCGGATCAGCCGCGACGGCACCCTCACGCTCCTCGACGACGATGGCCGCACGGCTGAAACCGGCGACGGCAGCAGCCCAATTGACGCCGCCGTGAGCAGCGACAGCGAATTCCTCTACGCTCTCACCGGCGGTACGAACACCATCGTCGCCTTCCAGGTAGGCGCGGATGGCAGCCTGACGCCTCTTCCTGGTATCAGTGGATTGCCGGCCGGCGCCAATGGTTTGGCTGCCCGCTGACCCCAATCACAGACCCTCGCTTTGCTGGCCTCCCGCCGCGCTGAACCTCGTACGGGTTTTGAAGCTGCGGGAGGCTTCGCTCTCACTTGCCCCATCCCGCTGCTTTCTGTATACTACATTGTGGCTTTTATGCGGGATAGTACAACAAAACTTTTGGGAGAGGTAAAATGAGGGTCTCGTGCTTGCAGGAAAACCTGGCAAAAGGGCTGAATATTGTGGGGCGAGCGGTCAGCACGCGTTCCACGCTGCCCGTTTTGGCAAACGTCCTTCTTTCAACCGACGAAAATCGTTTGAAATTGTCGGCGACCAATCTGGAGATTGTCGTCACTTGTTGGATTGGCGCCAAGGTGGACGAAGAAGGCGCGACGACGGTTCCAGCGCGGACCTTCAACGATCTCGTCGGTGCGCTCCCGCAGGAACAGGTACACATGACGTTGAACAAGGGGACCGAAACGCTGCACATTTCCTGCGCGCGTACAGAGGCTAACATCAAGTGCATCGACGCCCAGGAATTCCCGCTGGTGCCCGAGCCAGAAGAAGAAGGACGCATTCGCCTGGACGCCCCTAAATTCAAGGAAATGATCAACCAGGTCACCTTCGCGGCAGCCACCGACGACGCGCGGCCTACGCTGACCGGCATCTATACCCACTTTGAAGGCGATACGATAACCATGGCGGCGACAGACGGCTTCCGGCTATCGCGACGGACCGCGCAATTCCCAGGTTACATCGAAAAGCCGCGCACAGTCATCATCCCTGCCCGAGCCCTTGACGAGTTGGCGCGCGTCATGAGCGATGACGTCGAAGAACTGTTTGTCATGATGCCCGAGAACCGCAATCAGATCATCTTCGATCTGGAGACGATTTTGCTCGTCTCTCAGCTCATCGACGGCAACTTCCCTGACTTCCAGTCGGTCATTCCCAAGCGGCGCAAGACGCGCACCGTGCTCAATACCGCCTCGCTGTTAAAAGCTTGTAAAACCGCCGATATTTTCGCGCGCGAGGCCAGCCATACCGCCCGCATTCACATCGAGCCGGGCGATCAAAGGTCGGCCGGTTTTGCGACCATCAGCGCCACAAGCGTGGAAACGGGCGATAACGAAGCGCAGGTTGACGCCGACGTGGACGGCGATCCCGTGGAGCTGAATTTCAACGTAAAATACCTCACCGACGTGCTCACCGTCGTCGGCACGCCACAGGTTGCTCTGGAAACGACCTCCTCCGTCGAGCCCGGCGTAGTTAAATCCGTCGGCACAGACGACTTTCTGCACATAATCATGCCCATGCAGTTCGGGCGTTAGTCTGAACAGCCGCGCGGCTGTTCAGCACCCCCTCCTTGCAGTACAATCCGGCCATGAGCCTTCGCGACTTTATAGAGCAGGCGGCTGCCGGCGGTGAGCTGGTCACCATCAGCAAACCGGTCAGCGTGCGGCACGAACTCGCCGACGTTGCCCACGCGCTGGAAGGACGCACGGTGCTTTTCGAAAGCATCGAAGGTTACCCGGATTGGCGGGTGATTTCCGGCCCCTGCGCGGATCGCCGCTATTTCAGTATGGCGCTGGGCGTTCCCGTAGAACAGCTCACACAGCATCTGGCGCACGCCCTCGACAAACCGCAGGAGCCGCCGGTGCTCACGGAGGCCCCCTGCCAGGAGGTGGTGCTGGAGACCTTCGACCTGCACGATCTGCCCATCTTGCTCCACTTGCCGCAGGACGCCGGTTACTATGTCGCCAGCAACGTGGTCATCACGCGCGACCCCGAATTTGGCCGCAATATGAGCTACCACCGGCTGTTGCGCCTGGACGAGCGCCATTTTGCAGCGCGGATCATCGAGCGCCGCGGCACGCATACCGCCATGGACAAGGTCGACGGCGATCTACCCGTCGCCATCTGCATCGGCGTCTCCCTGGCCACGCACCTGGCCGCATCCATGGGTCCGCCGCCGGGCGTGGACGAGCTGTCCGTGGCCCACGCGCTGGCGAGCACGCCGCTGGTGAAATGTCTGAGTAATGAGCTGCAGGTGCCGGCGGACACGGAGATCGTCCTCGAAGGGCGCATCACGCGCCGCACGCACCGCGAAGGGCCCTTCATGGATCTTACCGAAACGATGGACATCGAGCGCGACCAACCGATCATCGAAATTGACCTTATTACACACCGTCGCAATCCCATTTATCACGCGTTGCTGCCCGGCGGCCTGGAGCACAAGCTGCTCATGGGCATGCCTAAAGAGCCAACCATCTTCGCCGAAGTGAACAAGGTTTCTCGCTGCACCGGCGCGGTGATCACGCCCGGCGGCGCGTCCTGGCTGCACGCCGTCGTGCAAATTGACAAACAAGGCGCGGACGACGGGCGCAAGGCTATCGAAGCCGCCTTTCGCGGGCATGGCTCCCTCAAGCACGTGTGGGTCGTTGACGAGGACGTGGATATTTATGATCCGGCCCAGGTCGAATGGGCCATGGCGACCCGTTTCCAGGCCGATCGCGACCTCTATATCTTTCCCAACCAACCGGGAAGCTCGCTCGATCCGTCCGGTATCCACACGCCCGGTGAAAAGAGCCGCACAGCCAAAATGGGCCTTGACTGCACCATTCCCTGGGGCGCGGACCCCGCCAAATTCGTCAAAGGCCGCTACGGCGAAGTGGAGCTTGCGCAGTACCTCGGCGGCAAATGACCATCCTAAACTTCTTGCAGGACAACGGAGACCAGTTCATTCGCACTGAGCTGGGTTTCGTATTCCTACTCTCCCTGGCCGCTGCCGTCGCCATTCTCGTGCGCCGTTTTGTGCGGCTGCCCTATACCGTGGCGCTGGTGATCGCCGGCCTGGTCCTGTCCCTGTTGCCCGACTTCATCGGCGTGCCGATCAGCAGCGAGCTGATTCTGGCAATCCTGGTGCCGCCGCTCATTTTTGAGGCGTCGCTGAACATCGGATGGAGCCAGCTGCGGCGCGATCTGTTGCCTATCTTACTGCTGGCAGTGGTTGGCGTGGCGCTCAGCACCTTCATCGTCGCCGAGATTGTTACCATCGTCCTGGACGAGGACGCTATTCCGTTTTCGGCCGCAGTCGCCTTTGGCGCGCTCATTTCGGCGACCGATCCCGTGGCAGTTATTGCCTTTTTCCGCAGCCTGGGCGTCAGCAAGCGGCTGGCGCTGCTGGTCGAGGGCGAGAGCCTGCTCAACGACGGCGTCGCGATCGTCATCTTCGGGCTGGCCTCGGGCCTGATCGAGACGATTCCGGCAGGATCGGCGCCCGCCGGCCTGGGACCTGCTCCCAGCGCGCTGCTCACCTTCCTGCAGGTCAGCCTGGGCGGGCTGGCGATTGGCGTTTTGATGGGCTACGTCGTATCGCAAATTGTGCTGCGCCATGTGGATGATGCGCTCGTCGAAACGGCGACGACAGTGGCAGTCGCCTTTGGCGCCTACGTCGCCGCCGAGGCGTTCCATCTCAGCGGGATCCTGGCCGTGGTCGCTGCCGGCATTTTTGTGGGTAACATTGGTACGCTGAATACGTCGCCAACGACGAAGGTCACATTGGACAATTTCTGGGAGTTCATGGCATTTGTGGCCAACTCGCTGGTCTTTCTTTTTATCGGCCTACGCATCGACCTGGGCCAGTTCCGGCCGAACCTCTTTCCCATATTTATCGCCGTTCTCGCGGTACTATTCAGTCGGGCCGTCGTCGTCTATCTTTTGGGCTGGCTGCACAATCGATTCAGTCCCAGAAACCTGATACCGCTTCCCTTTCGTCACGTCATGTTCTGGGGCGGCCTGCGTGGCGCCATCAGCCTGGCGCTGGCGCTCACGCTTTTTGAATTCTTCCCGCCTCCAGTGGCCCAGGAGCTACAGCTGATGACGTTCGGGGTGGTGCTCTTCACCCTGCTCGTCCAGGGCACGACCCTTTCGCGACTTCTGCAACGACTCAAACTTGACCGGCGGCCCGGCCGGCTACTCGAACAACAGCGACGCCAGGGTCTGTTGTTTGCCTCTCAAGCCGGCAAGCGCGAGCTGGACCGCCTTTACGAGGAAGGTATTCTTGCGGGCAACGTCTGGCAGGCAATGGCCAGGGTCTATGATCAGGAAATCGATCATTACAATCTATCCTTGCGCGACCATCTTCTTGACTATCCCGAACTGGAGCTGGAAATGGTTGTGCAGGCCCGCGAGGACACCCTCCGCGCCGAGCGCACTGCCATTGCCGAAGTCTTCCGCCGCGGCCTGATTAGCGAAGAAGTATATTACGACTTGCTCCGGGAAACAGACAATCGCGCCGCAGCATTGAACCTTATAATGGCCCGTCGAAACTCAACCGGTTCCGACGGCGATGGAAATCTGTGATGGGCGTTATCGTGTGCGCCACCCGCGGTGGCGAAGGTAGTCGGGCGGCGCAGTTAACGGCCATTCAATTCGCCAGAGCAGAGGATCATCAACTCGTCTTCCTTTACGTCGTCGATAAACATATCATTGGGGAACCCGACGAAACGCTCAAAGGCGCGGTACACGCCGAATTCCACTGGTTGGGCCGGGTGATGCTGCAAATTGCCTGCCAGCGCGCCGAGCGCGCCGGTCTCATCGCCGAAATGGCAATCCGCGACGGCTCCGTCCGAGACGAAATCGAAAGGTTTTTGCGCGAGAAGGAGGCCACGCGTTTGCTGCTCGGTGCGCCTCGACACACGTCTCCGGTCTTTGGCGATGATGCCATTGAACAGTTTGCCCAGACCATCGAAGCCGACACCGGCGTCCGCGTGCAAGTCGTGCGCCCGGAAGATTACGCCGCGTTGCTGGAAGAGATCCGCTACTGAAAGGCCTTCCGACGGAAAATTATCTATGTCTCAGGCAATCAAACTCAACGACGAACAAACAGCCATGCTGCAAGGCCGCCAGGGCCTGGCGCGACAGATGGCCATGCGGCTGGTGCTCGATCTGGCGGCGGCGGCAGGCGCCAAGGGGCTCGAACCAATCCAGAG
The DNA here is from genome assembly GCA_025929715.1 of Anaerolineae bacterium. Lineage (GTDB taxonomy): Bacteria > Chloroflexota > Anaerolineae > Promineifilales > Promineifilaceae > JAAYYY01. Next base: position 18,377 of record JAICPS010000024.1, read on the forward strand.
TGCGCATCTTTCGGGCGTCTCGCCGCTGACCGGCGGGCTCGGATTGCGCCAATTTCTGGCGCGGCTCACTGAGGATGCATCGGCAACCGTCGCGGTGCCCACCACCCTCAACGCCGCAGGCTGCGACGCCGCCCGCTTTGAGCAGATGCACATCGTGGCCCCGGACTTCCTGCAGCACAGCCGGGAAATCGTGGCCTACTACGAGCAGCTTGGCGTGCGGCCCACCCAGTCCTGTATCCCGTATGAATGGGACGGCGTCGTCACGACGGGCCCCGCCGCGTGGTCCGAGTCTAACGCCATTTGCTATGGCAACTCCTACTGCGGCCTGCTCACCAACCGCGAATCCGGGCTCTCGGCGCTTGCCAGCGCGCTCACGGGCTACACGCCGCGCTATGGCCTGCTGGAGGAAGCAGCGCGCCGGCCCAATCTGCACGTCATCATCACTGCCACGCTGGACGATCCCACCGATTTTTCGATACTGGGCGACTGGATCGGCACACAGCTTCACGCCTCCTGGTCGCTGCCGTTTGGTCCTATTCCTCTCTTCGAGGGACTACCGCCCAAGCTAAATCACGAGCAAAAGAAAGCGCTGGCAGCCGCCGCGGCGAACTACGGCTGCCCGCTACTTTACCTCGCCTCAGACGAAAGGCGCCCAGAACCCAATTTCCAGGGCCGCCTCCTCTTCGACGAGTCCGCGCTTGAGGCTCGCTACGACGCCTTGCGACCGCGATCACCCGTGGCGCTGGTCACCATTGGCTGCCCGCAGGCTTCCATCGGCGAGTTGCGGGCTGCCGCTAACTTGCTCAAGGACCGGCGCGTGAGGTCAGACCCGGCCGCGCCCGGGGAGCCGCCGCCGCTCTGGATATTCACATCCAGCGCTAACCGCACCATTGCCGAGAAAACCGGCCTGGCGCAAATCATCGAGCAAAGCGGCGCCTTACTGCTCGAAAACACCTGCCCTGAGGTCGTGCCGTACGACCGTGCCTGGGTCCACCATGTGCTGACCAACTCCATGAAAGCCGAGCACTACATCAAATCGGGTCTCAACGGCATTCCAACGTCGGTGATGCGCTTGGAGGATTGTGTGAAGGTGGCGGCGGGGGAGATTGGAGATTGGAACTTGAGTGGTCATGCTGAGCCTGTCGAAGCATCTCACCCGCTCACCCCCTCACCCCCTCAGCCCACATCCCACACTCCACACTCCACACCCGCTCACCCCTTCAAGGCATCCGGCCGCGGCCTACCGTCACAAAACGAATTCGCGGTCACGGGCGAGGCGTTCGTTACCGCGCGCCCGATCACGCTGCTTGGCTTTGTCAATCGCCGTACCGGCGTCGTCGAGGAATCCGGACATCCGGCTGATGGGCAAAGCATGGCAGGCAAGATTGCGATATTTCCCAAAGGCACCGGCTCCACGGTTGCGCCTTACGTGCTCCTCGAGCTATACTATCGTGGTGTGGCGCCGATTGCTGTCGTCAATACGGACATTGACCAGCAGAGCGCGCCCGCCTGTTCCCTGGAAAACATTCCCTACGCCTACGGCTTTGACGTCGACGTTATCACGAGTATCGACAACGGCGACACGGTCAGCCTGACCCGGCGCGGCGAACGTGTGACGCTCGAAGTGGTGCGGCGAGCGACCGGCGGCTAAAGTCACTTCTACGATCGGGACACGTTGAACAAAAGGAGAAAGATGGTCGAAGAGTTCCTCGACTTTATTCTGGCAATCGTCATTATCATCGTCGCCGCCAAAGCCGGCGGCTACATCAGCACCCGTTTCAGCCAGCCCTCTGTGTTGGGCGAACTGCTGGCCGGCCTTATTCTTGGTCCAACGGTCCTGGACATGCTGCACAACTGGCCCATTTTTCACAATCCCGAAGAACTGGTCCACCCGATCGAATTGTTAGCAGAGCTTGGCGTCGTGCTGCTGATGCTGCTGGCAGGTTTAGAACTGCACCTCGACGAGCTTTTGCGCTCCGGTAAGGTCTCGGCGCTCGCCGGCGTCCTGGGCGTCATCGTTCCACTTACCCTGGGCTACGTCATCTCTGTGCTGTTCGGCCTGTCCGAGGTCCAGGCCCTCTTTATAGCGCTGACCCTTGCCGCCACCAGCGTCAGTATCTCGGCGCAGACATTGATGGAGCTGCGCGTCCTCCGCAGCCGTGTGGGTCTGGCCTTGCTCGGGGCAGCCGTCTTTGACGATATTCTGGTCATTCTCCTGCTATCGGTCAGCATCGCCCTCGTAGGCGGGGTAGGCGGTGGTCTGGCCGGCATCGGAGTCACAGTCCTGCGGATGATCGTCTACCTCGTGCTCGCTACGGTAGTGGGCTTCCGGGTGCTGCCCCGGCTGATCACCATCGTAGACCGTCTACCCATCAGCCGCGGCACGATCGCTTTTGTGTTGGTGGCTGGCCTGCTCTATGCCTGGGCCGCCGAAGAGCTCGGCAGCATGGCGGCAATCACCGGAGCCTTCCTGGTGGGCCTCTTCATCGCGCGCACGCCGTTTCGCGAGAGCGTCGAACAGGGTGTCGCGACCATGGCCTACAGCTTCTTCGTGCCCATCTTCTTTGTTAACATCGGCCTCGAAGTAAACATGCGCGCCATCGGCGGCAGCACCTTCTGGTTCGCAATTGTCATCACCGTCATTGCCATCGCCAGCAAGATCGTCGGCAGCGGGGCCGGTGGCTTGCTGGGGGGGTTCAATGCCCGAGAATCCTTGCAATTGGGGATCGGCATGGTTTCGCGCGGTGAGGTGGGCCTGATCGTCGCCTCCTTCGCGCTCGCTTCCGGGTTTCTAACCGACAACAACTTTTCCGTCGCCGTCTTCATGGTCATCATTGCTACCCTTGTCACACCCCCTATGCTCCGCGCCGTCTTTGCACAGCCCTCACGTTCAGAACGATCCCCTGTATCCGTGCGAGAGGAGGTCTAAAGAAAACTCATGTACCACATGGTATTGCTAATCGTAAACAACCTTGAACAATGTCCAAGGGTCCTCGACGCCTGGGACGCAATCGAGGTGCCCGGCATCACCATCCTGGAAAGTACCGGGCTTGGTAACATCCGCCAGGCCGGCCTGCGTGACGACCTCCCGCTCATGCCCAGCCTGTCCGACCTGATGCGCGGGCAGGAACATCGACATCGCACCATCTTCACCGTGGTCGAAGGCGAGGAAAAAGTCGATCAGCTCATCGAAGTCACCAGGGCGATCATGGGCGATCTGAACCAGCCCCACAATGGTGTTCTCTTCGTACTCCCCGTCTCCCGCGTGGTCGGCCTCCAGGGCGGCCAGGCCCGCGCGCGCGGCGAGTAGCTTATCGAACCTTGAGATTCTTTTCGATTTCCAATAAAGCTTGCGATACGGTAGGTACATCGCTGAAAATGGCGATGGTCGTCTGTGGAGTCCGCCTCAATATCTCCTCCAGCAGGCGCCGGCTGCGCCGTAAAACCGCCGGATTTGATGCTGCGCCGCTTTTAGCAATCTGCTCGGCCAGGAGCCGCTGCCTTTCTTTCGAGCCGGGCGCGGCCTCCATCATGCGCGCATCGACGCCGCCATAGGATTGTGAGAACAGGTCGACCAGGTCCAGGTAGGCCAGCGCGTCGGGTCGTTCAAGACTCCAATTGTTAGGCCGCAAGCGGGCCGAGGCGCCGGCTGTCAACGCCAGCATAATTGCTTCGTCCACGGACACGGTCACATCGCTCGATTCCTCGTCAAGCACGACCGTCATCGTGAACTCCTTGCATCCTTCGCTTCAATAGCTCCTTCCTCTTCACACTGTTTACAGATCAGCTCGTGACCCAGAAATTGATTCCGACCCGCCTCCGTCAGCACCCACGGCCGGCTGACGAGCGGTGGATTATGGCGCACGTGTTGCCTGTGCCCGCAGTCGAGAACTGCCCTCCAGTCACCCACTTCGTCCTGCTCAAAATCAATGATCGTCCGTTTCATAACACGCCTATTGCTTCACCCTGCTCCATAATAGACCATCTACCCGGTTTTGTCTTGATGTAGA
>JAICPS010000109.1 GCA_025929715.1 Anaerolineae bacterium
ATAAGTCAATCGTACCTTCAAGGTATCTCGACGACATCGGCTGGGCAGGGGATCTTTAGCTCCACCAGTTGGGGGAGATATCGAGGCGTATGAGATCTTCTCGATATTTTTGGTCAATGGGCCACGTATAGTCCAGATTACCCTATTACATCATCCCGTCCATATCACCCATGCCGCCGCCAGCCGGCTTTGGTTCGGGGATGTTGGCGATGAGAACGTCGGTGGTCAGGATCATGGCCGCGATGGAAGCCGCATTTTGAACGGCGCTGCGGGTCACTTTGGCCGGGTCAATGATGCCAGATTTGAGCATGTCTTCATACGCCTCGGTCATCACATTGTAGCCGATAAGACTACCGTCACTGCGCTGGCGGCGCACTTCGTTGATGACGACGGCGCCTTCTTTACCGGCATTCTGAGCTAATTGGCGCATTGGCTCTTCTAGAGCACGGCGAACAATGTTTATCCCGGTATTGATATCAGGATCGTCATTTTTGAGGTCTTTAATTGCCTCAATCGCATCGATCAGGGCCACGCCACCGCCGGGTACTACACCCTCGTCCACAGCTGCGCGCGTGGCGCTCAAGGCATCCTCAACCCGATGCTTTTTCTCTTTCAACTCGGTTTCAGTAGCCGCGCCAACGCCGATGACGGCCACGCCGCCGGCGAGCTTGGCCAGGCGCTCTTGCAGCTTCTCGCTGTCGTAGTCGCTCGTGCTGTTCTCAATCTCAGCCTTGATCTGGTTAATGCGCGCCTTGATATCTCCCTCATTGCCATGACCGCCGACAATGGTGGTCTCGTCTTTGGTCGAGGAGACTTTACCAGCCTGACCGAGATCTCCGATGGAAGCGCTGTCCAGCTTGCGCCCCATTTCTTCAGTGATGATTGTGCTGCCGGTGAGCACAGCAATGTCTTGCAGCATCGCTTTGCGGCGGTCGCCAAAGCCGGGCGCCTTGATGGCAATTGCGTTGAAGCTGCCGCGTAATTTGTTCAGCACCAGCGTAGCCAGGGCTTCGCCTTCCACATCTTCGGCAATAATAACCAGATCGCGCCTGTCGCTCTGGACCAACTTTTCGAGGATCGGCACAAGATCCTGGACTAATGAGATTTTCTTGTCGTAGACGAGAATGTAGGGATTGTTCAGCACCGCCTGCATGGTTTCAGTATCGGTGATGAAATAGGGGCTGATGTAGCCACGGTCGAACTGCATGCCATCCACATACTCCACTTCAAAGGCCATGCCCTTGCTTTCTTCGACGGTGATAACACCGTCCTTGCCGACTTTGTCCATCACATCGGCAATCAAATCGCCGATGGTAGTGTCGGCGGCAGAGATGCTGGCCACGTGGGCGATGTCATCATGGCCTTTGACTTCAATCGAATTCCTACAAATGGAGTCGACTACCGCTCTGGTAGCCAATTCGATCCCGCGTTTCAGCAGCATAGGGTTGGCTCCGGCGGCCACGTTCTTGAGACCTTCGTTGACCATGGCCTGAGCCAACACGGTAGCGGTGGTAGTGCCGTCCCCGGCCACGTCATTGGTTTTGGTGGCCGCTTCTTTGAGCAGTTGGGCGCCCATATTTTCAAACGGATCGGAGAGTTCGATTTCTCTGGCCACGGTGACGCCGTCGTGAGTGACGGTCGGCGTGCCCCAATTTTTACCCAGGGCCACGTTGCGGCCCTTGGGGCCAAGAGTGGTTTTGACGGCCTGGGCCAGGATGTCTATCCCCGCCTTGAGGTGTCCGCGCCCATCTTCTCCAAAACTAAGTTGTTTTGCCACGAGTTACCTGTTCCTTATAGTGATAAGCGCCGACGACTATTGGACAATGGCCAGGACATCGGTTTCTTTCATGATGAGATATTTCTTAGTTTCAATTTTGACTTCAGCGCTGACGTACTTGGCATAGAGCACAGTATCGCCCTTGCTGACATCCATAACGATGCGCGCGCCACCCTCTTTTTTGCGCGCGCCCGGGCCAATTTCCATAACTTTACCTTGCATCGGCTTATCCATGGCCCTTTGCGGCAACAGAATACCACTTGCGGAGGGTTCTTCTCGCTCAATAGGCTCGACAATTAACCAATCACCCAAGGGTTTGAGATTCATGCGACATTACGTCCTCTGTGAAATCTACTGGTTAGCCGCGTTGCTGTAGTTCTTCAGCCTGCTCGTGCATGCTGGTCGTCACGTCTTGGGCTTTAGCGCGGGCCTGAGCCAGACCTTCTTTTATGGTTTCGGCTGTTTGCTCGCGCAAAAGCCTGCCTTTCCGCCGGACTTGCGCCCGTGTCTTTTTCCCTGACTGCGGCGCCAGCAGCAGCATCGCCGCCGCCCCGCCAATGGCGCCAACCAGCATCCCGGCCAAAGTCAGCAGCGCGGCTAAAAAGCCCGTCCAAATCTTATCATCGTATTTTTCTTCGTGATTACTTTTGTCCATTGTTTCGTCTCCTATATTTGATTAGTCGCTATACTCTTCTGGGACGAATTGTTTCTTTTTGTCCGTTTTTCTCGCTCGACACGCTGATCGGGAGGCTACCCAGCAAGAGGGTCGGGCTGATTCCGTGTTCGGTAATCACAACCTTGGTGTTCTCGCGCAGGGAGCTTTCGACCATCTCCATTTGCTTGAGGGCCTGGGCATTGCCAACGAAGTATTGCTGTGCAGCCTCATTGACCAGGCGGATGGCTTGCGCCTTACCCTGAGCGACTTGAATGACCGCCTCTCGTTCGCCCTCTGCACGCTGGATGATTGCCAGCTTTTGCTGCTCGGCCGCCTCGAATTCGCCCGTCGCCAGCAGGCGCATGGAACGCCGCTCTTGCTCGGCCGTCTTCTGCTTATGCATGGCCTTTTTGATGTCCTCAGGGGGGTCAATCAGACGGATTTCCACCTTGCTAACGGTCAGGCCCCATTCGACGGCGGCGGCGTTCAGGATCTGCTGCAAATTGGTGGCGATAGTCGTACGGGCCACCAGGCTTTCGTCCAGGGTAAGATCGCCGAACTCCTGGCGCAGGTTGGTCATTGCCAACTGGATGATCGCCCGCTTCCAATCATCGATGTTGTAGAACGTGCGCTTGATGGCCTCCTCATCAACGGTGGGCCGCACCCACATAATACCGTCCACCTGGATTTCGACGTTGTCCTTGGTGATAACCGGCTGGGGGTGGATATCCATGGTGTGTTCACGGATATCACGAACGCGGAGGACATGAACGAGCGGGATCTGGAATCCGAGGCCGGGCATCACAAACTGGTTGTACTTGCCTAGCGTTTCCTGGATCCCTCGTTCGTAAGGTCTCAGAGTAAAGATGGGACCGTATATCGTTCTCATAACATTTTCCTATTGCGCTACTCGCAATCGCTGAACGGTTGGGGCGGTCGAAGAACCGCTAAGACAAAACTATGGTGCAACTTGTGTGCGCGCTGCCAGTTCTTCGGTCCTGGCTTCGCCATGTAAGATAAAATCGGGAAGACGTGTCCAGGTTTTCTTTTCAACGTTCCTGCCCGTGACGCTTAGCACGATACGGCCGGTCTGGGGGTCGCGGCCGGCCAGGAAATCAGTTGGGACGTAAAAGTTATCACCCAGGGCAATCGATCCCACCAGCATGTATGTTTCGTAATATTTCAATTCCGGCCGGACTTCAGTGGTCCGGTGATACAGGCGCTGCGCTGCGCCAAGGTGCTGATTGTCTTTGGTGTAAACCTCGTCAAGTCTGTTTATATTCATATTACTTATGTTAACATACGCGCGCCTCGGCCACATCGGCCGGTCAGGGGATCTTTAGCTCCGCCAGTTGGGGGAGATCGGTGGGGTTGAGCGATATCCTGTTTCGCTTTGCAGATCTATCTCAATTGTGGAGCTTCATGACTTTCCTGCTGCGTAAAGAGGGACGTGCTGGCGGCGGATCTATTAAAGCCAGAGAATCATCAATACCGGCTCCGCTTTTTTGGTAGTCTCGTTTCCTGTAATACTGGTTCAGCCTTCTCAATAAGATTGGCGAGTCGCTCCATGCTACTGGTCACCAGAGGAGGCGGCGCTTCATCCATGGCCTGGATGGTCGCCCACAGCTGCGCTTGCCGCGCCTTGAGGTCTGCAACCGCGCCTGAGGACCCGGCAACAGCGCGGCTGCTGTATAGGTTGCCCCACAAGATCTGACAGACGGCCGACAAAGGTGGCGCGATGATGATGCCGAGAAGGCCGTACGCGTCTGCCAGGGCAATGAGGAAGACGACGGTTAGAATGGGATTGTACTGCCGGCGATTAGAGAGGCGTGGCTCGAGCCACCATCTCAAGAAAACCATGATGAGAAGCGTATAGAGCGTGGTAAACAGGCTAAGCGGGACACTGGTTAGCAGCCCCACTACGAGTGGTGGTAGCAACGCCAGAGCCGCTCCGACCACCGGTAGCAGTAATACCAGCGCGCCGATCAACGCCAGTAATGTCGGATAGGGTGACCCTAACAGCCAGTAACCGATACCCAGCAGCAACCCAGCCAGGAGGCTTTGAACTGCCTCGCTGCGGATGTAAGCGCCGAGGTCGGATTCGACGGTCTGCCAGATTTCGCGTGCCTGGCGGCGCTGTCCCGCTGGCAACAGCGATAGCCAGAGCCGTTCAAAATGAACTCGATCCATACTCCAATAGAGGCTTAAGAGCAGAACGACGAGGGCGCCGCTCACGACGCCGGCAAGGCCCTGCGTAAAGCCAAGTATAGCCGGCAATACCGACTGCCCCTGGTCGCCAATAACGGCGGCAAAGAGTTCACTGGGCGGCGGTAATCGTGTGTCCAGCTCCTGTTGCAACGAACTGCCCTGCAACCACGCCGGCTGCCTCCACTCGTCCTGCACCGACACTTGCTGGGCCAACTGTTGAACCTCGGCAAGCGCGGCGCCTCCGGCCAGGAAGAGCAAAAAGCCAAAGCTACCCAAGACAATCACGGCAAGAATAATGACGGCCAGGCGCACGGCGAAGCGCCGGCCGGGCCTGCGTCTGATCAAAGGGCGTAACGCCGCGGCCAGCGCCAATGAGACTAGGACGTAAGCGACGACAAGGCGGAACTGCCAAAGCAGCAGCAGCGCCAGCAATGTAGTCATGACGGCCGTGCCGATCAACAGCAGTTGCTTTGTCATGCTACACCTGCATCGCCGGTTTCGGCCAGCAGCAGCTGAAGGTCGGTTGTCAGAGTCTCAATTTCATCCATCACCTGGTCGATCTGCTCGACACTTCGATCCGATCCTTCTTTCGCGAGCCGTGCCTGCTTACGCAAGTCCTCGACCAGATCTTGGGCTTCATAACGTAGGCGGCTGCCACGGTCCCGGCCGGTCGAGACCTCCGGCTCCATCGCTCCCCGATCAAAGACGAAGCGATTGAGTAAGAGCTGGATAAGAGCTGCCATGGGAATCGCCATAAGCGCGCCGGCAATGCCGAGCAAAGAGCTGAAAGCAAAAAGCGCCAGCAGGGAGACGAATGGATTGACTCCCACGGCCCTGCGCATAACTCGCGGTACCAGCAGGCTGTTTTCCAGCTGCTGAATGACAAGAGTAGCGACGATGACCCAGGCCAGCTTGTCCGGACCCAGAGAGAGGGCAACCAGCGCCGCCGGAATGGCCCCCAACAACGGCCCAATGAGCGGGACGGCCTCCATCACGCCGGCCACGAGGGCCAGGATCAGCGCATAGGGTAGGCCGATGATCAAATAGGCAATTAGAGCCAGCAGACCAATCACCAGGCATAGGATGCTTTGGCCGGCGACGTAAGCGCCAACCTTTGTTTCCATAGCGGCAATCAGTTCACGGCTGCTCTCACGCTGGCCTGCTGGCAGCAACAGCAATAGGGAGCGGATGGTTCGTGGCCCATCGAGCGTCCAGTAAAAGGCCAATAGCAGAATAGCGGCGGCCGTAAAGAGGCCCCTTGACGCCGAGCCAAGGTAGCCCAGCGCCTGGCCGGCCGCATCCAGCATCTCCTGCCCTGTCTGTTGCCCCGGATCGAGCCCTGACAGGGTCGCCGGCAGGAACTCGCTGAGTTGCCCAATCAAGGGATTAGGATGACTTACTGTCCACTCGCGCAGGGATTGATAGTCGCCGGGGACCTCCGCCGCTATCGTCGTGGCTTGCTCCACGATCACGGGGAGTAGTAAGAGCACGAAGCCAATGAGCAAAGCGAGGAGCAGGAGGTAGACGAGAATAACTCCCGCTACGCCGGGGATGCCGCGCCGCTGCAGCCAGGCAACCGCAGGTCTGAGCACCGTGCCCATGACGATGGCGATAAACAGGATGAAGAGGACCTGATGAAAGCGATAAAGAAGCCAGAAGCCGAGGCCGACGGAAAGGAGGACCAGCGTGGCCCACACTACCCGCCAGAATGTCCAGTTATACTGTTCCGCAGATGAACCTTGCGACATCCTTTTCCTCGCGCTTCTTGCACCAACCAGAATCCATGTGATGAGCCTCAGGAGTCCCGGATGATGGTCTCTTCGGCTTCAACAACTGGAGCCTAACGCCCCCTTTGGCGGTCAACCACGTCCCGGACGCGCTGCTGCAGCGTGTCAGCCCGCTAGCGGCTGCCAGATGCTCCGGTCCCAGGCGGCACAATAATGGTAATCTGCGCGCCATCGCCCGGTACCGACGCCAGCTCTAATCGGCCGCCAATAAAGCGCAACCGCTCACGAATGTGGAGTAGCCCCCGGCCGTGAGGCGCGGCCGCCATCCCGAGCACCGCGTCCCGGTCAAAGCCCACCCCCTCGTCTACGACGTCGATGCGATAGACCTCGCCCATCTCAGGGTCACGAATAACCTGTAGCATTACGGTTGCGTCCGGGACACCGGCATGTTTGACGATGTTGAAAAGCAACTCACGCACCGCCTGAAACAGCAGCACGCGCCGGTCCAGTTCGGGCACCGCGAAAGAGCCCTCAGCTTCCACCTTAACCTGAAACCGGTATTGCTCATACATCTGCTCGGAGAGCCAACGTATGGATTCGGTCAACCCCTCGCCCTCCAGAACAGGAGGGCTAAGCTCCACACTCAAACGGCGGGCCGTCTTCGTCGCCGTCTCTATTACGCCTTGCATTCCCTCAATTTCCTCCAGCAATGCCTCGTCGGCAGTGTCGTAACGCAAGAGACTCAGTTGGATCTGCAAGCCATATAACTGCTGCTGCAGGTCATCGTGTAGGATCTCTGCGATGCGCGCCCGCTCCTCATGCTCGGCCATCGTTAACTGGACGGCCAGCGCCCGTACCTGCCTGGTTCGTTCCTCGACCCGTTGCTCCAGCGTCTCATTGAGAACGCGCAGGTTCTCTTCGTATTCTTCCCGCTGGGTCACATCCTCGATGGCCAGGAGAATGAGGTCCATGTGGTCCAGGCGGCGGGCGTTGAGCAGCATCACGCGATGGCCGACTTCGTGGAAGGTGCGCTCGACCCGGTAGCCGTTGAAAACCTTCTCCTGCGGCAGTAGCTCTTCCAATAGCGTGCGTAGTTGTGGGATGTCCCACTGCCTATCGCTCAGATTGTAGATATAGTTGCCCACTGTGGCCGCCTCGCTCACGCCAAACATCTCGTAGAACGAGTCGTTGGCAAACTCCACCGTCAGGTCCGGCTGCATCACCAGTAGCGCTTCTCGCACCGTGTGAATTATCTTCTCGCCATACTCTTTGGCCTCTCGGACTGCTTCTTCCGCCTCTTTTAGCTCGGTCACGTCTACGAGGGTAAGCACGACCCCGTCGATGTGGTCCTCGACACTGCGATAGGGCCGCAGGCGGGCCAGCAGCCAGCGACCCTCGACGTCCTGAATCTCGCGCTCGAAGGGCACCAGCGTCTTCAGCACCCGGGCAGCATCATCAGCCAGGGCGTCATAATCTAACTTGTTGGTCAGATCGCCGACGGGCCGCCCCCGATCCGCGGGCCTGATGTTGAACAGCTTGGTCGTGCCCGGCGTGTAGCGCTCGATGCGCAACTCCCGGTCCAGGAACAGGCTAGCGATGTCGGTGGCCGCCATCAGGTTCTCCAGATCGCTGTGGGCCCGAGAGACCTCTTCCAGCTTATTCTTTAACTCGGCGTTAACCGTCTCCAGTTCCTCGTTGAGCGATTGCAGCTCTTCTTTGCTCGTTTCCAGTTCCTCGGTGGTGGAGCGGTACTCTTCGTTGATACTCTGCAGCTCCTCGTTGGCCGCTTTCAGCTCTTCATTGGATCTCTCGTACTCCTCGGTCGTCGCCTGGAGCCGCTGGCGCAGCCGTAGTACCTCCCCTTCCAGAACGGCGTTGCGCCGGGCTTCATCTCCAACCGCTTCTGGCAGCGGCTGCTCGTCACCGGCCGTCTCGGTAACCTCGTCCTCCAGGAAGAACACCAGCGCCAGGCGCTCGCCGTCGTCCTCTCTGCTCGTGTCATGAGGTGTACCGGCCGGGGAATGTCGGGGGCGCACGGCCAGCGTGACGCGGCGGGCGCTGCCGGCCGTGTTGGGATCATAGTGCACCCGCACCGGTGCGCTGACCACGCGCTTACCGTGGGCAAACGCCTGGAAGAGAGCGCTGCGCAGCTCAAATTGCAGCTCCGGCCGCACCAGCTTGAGCAGGTCACCGGTCCTCGCGCCGCCCGGATGGTGCAGGTAGCGGCCGGCGGTCCCAGAGAGGTGGATGACCTGGTATGACTCGTCCACCACCAAGCTGGGCGGGGCGGATTCCTCCAGCAGCGATAGATGACCGGCAGTCGTGGCCAATGTCTGCTGCCCGGTTCGCGGCCACGCGCCCGGCAGAGTAGGAGCGCGCTTTGGCTGGTCCGACTTGGGCACCGTCAGGGGCAGGGTGGGCACAGGCGGGTGCGCGCCCCGCCATGATCGGGCGCGGTAGAGACGGTGGCTCTTGTCCACCGCATGGAACAGATCCTGAACCATATCTATCGACTCGGCGCTTCCCAGAAAGAGATACCCTTCCGGCGCCAGGGCGTAGTGGAAAATCTGGAACACATTCTCCTGCAAGTCACGGTTGAGGTAAATGAGCAGGTTGCGGCAACTGATGAGGTCCAATCGCGAGAAAGGCGGGTCGCGGAGCACACTGTGGTTGGCGAAGAGGACGAGGTCTCGCACTTTCTGCCTCACACGGTAGTGGTTACCCTCTTTGACGAAGAAGCGCGCCAGGCGCTCCGGGCTCACGTCGGCCTCGATCGCTTCCGGATAAAGTCCTTCCCGCGCCCTACCCAGTGCCGCCTGGTCCAGGTCAGAAGCAAAGACCTGGATCTTGGGGGACACAGCCGAAGCCAGAGCGGCGCGCTGCTCTAGCAGCAACATGGCCAGCGTGTACGCTTCCTCGCCCGTGGCACAACCTATCGTCCAGGCGCGCACGGCGTCCCTCTGCCCCTTACCGTCAAAGAGGTGCGGAATTACCTGCTCGGCCAGAGCTTCCCACGCTTCGTTGTCGCGAAAGAAGTTGGTGACGCCGATGAGCAGGTCGTTGAAGAGGGCCTGAGCCTCGCTGGGCCTGGCGTGCAGGGCGTCCAGGTAAGCGTCGAGGGTCACCAGGCCGCGCAGCTGCATCTGCCGCTGGATGCGGCGCACGACGGTCGAGCGCTTGTACTGGCTGAAGTCGTGGCCCGTCTGCGCCTGCACTTCGGCCAGGATGTGGTAGACGGTTGCCTGTTGCTCGGGATTCAGCGCCTCCGGCCTTCGGGCCAGTTTCAGACCACTGCTCTGGTATTCGACCAGCTTGCGGGCCAACCTGGCTGCGGGTAAGACGACGTCGGCCAGGCCCGTGGCGATGGCCGCCCGCGGCATGCTGTCGTGCTCGGCTTCGCCCGGCTCCTGCACCATCAACAGGCCACCCTTTTCCTTGACTGCCTTGATGCCCACGGCGCCGTCGGTGCCGCCCCCGCTGAAAATGACCGCTGCTGCCTCGCGGTGGGCGTCGGCCAGGCTGCGGAAGAAATCGTCGATGGGGGTGCGCCGCCCGCGCGGCTCCGCAAACGGCTCCGTTTCCAGGTGCGTGTCGGTGATTAGGATGCGCCGGTTGGGAGAGATGACGTAGACGTGGTCCGCTTCGATGGCCACCATGTCGGTCACCTGACGGACGGGCATGGTGGTGTGTTGCTGGAGGATTTCGGGCAGCAGGCTTTCCCGCTCCGGGTCCATGTGGGTAATAACGACGAAGGCCATGCCGGTACCAGTCGGCATGGCGTCGAAAAAGCCTTGCAGCGCCGCGAGCCCTCCGGCCGAGGCGCCGAGGCCGACGACGGTCAGCCGTCGCTCTGCGGCCGGTTGGTCTTCTCGCCCGGCCTCCCGGCCTTTCTCCGGTTGTGTGCCTGAACTCTTGTTCACGGTCATACGACATCCCTCTGCTTTCGTTTCTTTGCCCAGGGAGGAGCTAGTAGCGCGCCTAAGCTGTTGTCACCCTATGTCCACTGCTCGCCCCAGGCGGGAGCAGCGCGGTCTGTCATCAGCCACTCACGGCTGGGCTGACTGGCTTTGAACTCCTCTCCCTTGCCCAATTGGCGGATAAGTTTCCTCTGTTACAGCGTGGGCGGCTGAACGGCCCGCGTCTCGCCCAACGGGAAGGGATAGGAGCGTTACCAATAAAACGTCTAAATCCTAGGGGAAATCCCTCCTGAGATATAGAATTGACGCACCAGGTCACAGTCTTAAGAAGTATACC
>JAICPS010000654.1 GCA_025929715.1 Anaerolineae bacterium
AACGCTCGTGGCCGGCGTCGTGATGGTGCTGAACGCCGGGCTGAGTTTTGGCCTGCTGTGGATTAGCTGGGGGCTGGGCGGGGTTCTGTTGTCGATCTTGATCGGCGGCTTTTTCGTAGGCCGCATGGGCCGGGAGCTGGGCAGGTTGGCGCCAACTGCGGAGCCCGGCAACGCGCGTGTGGTCGCGCTGCAACGGCGGATAGGGGTTTTAAGTTGGATCAATCTGTTGGTGCTGCTTTCGGCGGAAGCGGCGATGGTGTTTAAGCCGGTATAAGAGGGCAAGTTCGCAAGTGTGCAAGTTTGAGATTGGAGATTAGAGATTGGAGATTGGGGATTCTTGCCGCGGCTATTGCCGCTGCTTTGAGTCTACTTATCGCCGTCACCGCCGCTCTTTCCGCCGCCGGACCGACAACACAGTCGGCGATTCTGTTCGTCATCGTCGACGCGCTGCGTAGCGATCACGTTTCTAGCTACGGCTATGCCCGCGATACGACGCCGCACCTTGACAGCCTGGTGGCGGGCGCGGGAGCGCGCTTTACCAACGCCACAACCACCGCTCCCTGGACGTGCCCGGCCAACGCCGCCATGTTCACCGGCCGCAGCCCGGGCCGTGTAGGTACCGATTGGCATACTTATGCGACCAGTATCCCCGCGCACGAGGACACGCTCGCGGAGCTGCTGCAGGACGCGGGCTACTACACGGCCGGCTTTGCCAGCACCTACTGTATCAAGGGTTCGCTGGGCTTCAGCCAGGGTTTTGACCACTTTGACGACACGCTCGCCTTGCGCCCGGTAGACAACAAAGCCCGCGCCGAAGAGGTCAACGCGCGCGTGATCGACTGGCTGGACACGGCGTGGGCGGCGCAGGGCGGCGACCAGCCCTTGTTTCTGTTTGTCTACTATTTCGATCCCCACACCTGGTACGACCCGCTGCCGCCCTACGACGACTGGTACGACGCCACTTACACCGGCACGGTCACGCCCGAGCAGTTTGGCGTCGGCGAGAGCGTCGTCTCTGGCGACCTCGTGCTGTCTCCGCGCGATCTAGAGCACGTCATCGCCCTCTACGACGGGGAAATCCGCTACTGGGACGAGCAGTTTGGGCTGCTGCTCGACCACCTGGAGGGCATGGGGTTGCTGGAAAACATGCTGGTCGTTCTCACCAGCGACCACGGCGAGATGTTCGGCGAGCACGGCCATTGGGTACACGGCAGCGCGTTGTACGAAGAGGTGCTGCGCGTGCCGCTGCTGGTGCGCTACCCGGGAATCGTCGCCGCGGGCGGCGCCATCTCCGTTCCCGTGCAAAACATGGACCTGATGCCGACCCTGCTGGCCTACGCGGGCATCCCCCTCCCCGGCAATTTGCAGGCCGCCAGCCTGCTACCTCTTCTGGCAGGCGAAACGCCAACCAGCACGCGGCCCGTCTTCAGCGAGGTCGCCGCCCTCACCGACCCTTCACACCCACTCTACTGGACCGCGCCGCGCACGCCCCTGCGCAGCATGCGCGCGGACGGCTGGAAGCTGATCCACCCCCTGGATGGCTCCGGCGACGAGCTGTTTTTGCTGGCGGAGCAGTCGCCTTACGAAGGAGAAAACGTGGCTGAGGAAGAACCGCTGCGCGCCGGCCAGATGCAACAGGCGCTGCTGGAGTGGTTTTTTCCTTATCGCATCTTCCTGCCGGCGACCGAGCGCCCGTAGACGGCGCAATTGACCCACCGTTTCATTGTATTGAGTTGTCCGAGCACGCAAAGTGTTGCCGTTGTTACTGTTCGAAGTGATGGGTGGCTAGATTGGAGATCGAAGATTGGAGTTTAGGATGGTTCTGTGGCAGGAGGGGGTGGCGGCGGAGCTGCCAGGTGAAGAGGGCGAGCCAGATGGCGCCTATCGCGAGGGGCAGGACGACGTGCAGCCAGTGCAAGGAGATGGTGGGGTGGAAGACGGGCATGACGAGCCAGTAGATGTGTAGGAAGCGCATTAGGAGGATCAGGGCGGCGATGGCGGCGAGCAGGGTGAGGCTGCGTTTTACGGGGCGCAGGAGGAGTAGGAGGACCGGGAGGGAGATGTATAGAGCCAGAAGGGCGACGACGACCCAGAGCCAGTTGTTCTGGGTGCGTTTGAGGTAGTAGATGACTTCTTCGGGGAGGTTGGCGGTCCAGATGACCATGAACTGTATCAGCGCCAGGTAGGCCCAGGTGAGGAGGGTGGCGAGGAAGATTGTGCCCAGGTCGTTTGTCACCTGAGGGGTTAGGAGGCTGGCGAGTGGGGATTGGGCATTAGAGATTGGAGATTGGGAGACTGGAGATTGAGGTCCACCAGCTGTGGCCGGTCTCCGACCGGGCCATCGGGCGAGCGCGAGAACCAGGATGGCAAAGGCGAGGGCGCCGAGGGCGTGGCGGGCGATGGCGAGCCAGCCGAAGAGGGAAGAGAACCACTGTGGTTCGAGGGACATGAGCCAGTCGACGGCGGCGAAGTTGGCGGCGAGGGCGATGAG
>JAICPS010000091.1 GCA_025929715.1 Anaerolineae bacterium
CTGGGCTGCCTCTTTGAAATGGGCTGCGTCTATAACAACGTCGAAGACATTATCGAACATCTTCGTGGCTGGGAAGCCGGTCGCGAGGATCTGCCGAAAGGAGCCGTCGTCCCATGAAGATCGTCTTTACGGGCATTGCCGCCACGCCTTACGCGCGCGAATATCTCTCTAACGCCGCCGCCACCCTGCGCCAACGAGGACACGAGGTCTTTGTGCCGCATGAAGGCAGTTGGGAAGCGCCACGAGACCCGGCCGAGAGAAATCGTTTTGACTTTGAGGCCACGCAGCAGGCGTTGCAGGAAGCGGATATGCTCATGGCAATCCTGGACGGCTACATAGTGGACGACGCCGTCGCGGCGCAGATTGGTGCTTTCCACGTGTATGCGCGGCAGGGCGATAAACCGCGGCGCATCGCGGGCCTGCTGCACGACACGCGCGTCGCCGGCTGGAGTTGGACGGGCGAAGATCGCGCCCTGACCCCGCAGATCCGCGACAGTATTCGCGAGTTCGGCGCCGTCTACCCCAATTTCAACACGGCGCTCGCCGCGCTGGATAAGGAAACGGTGTAGCCATGCGCCTGTATATCGCCGGCCCGCTTTTCACGCCTTACCACCGCGACTTTCACGCCGCGAACGTGCGGCGCCTGCGCGCAGCGGGTCATGAATGCTTTGTGCCGCAGGAGCAAGAGCACAATGCACACCAGTCGAAAAGCGTCCCCGAGCAGGTATTCCACGTTGACCTGGAGGGCGTGCAATGGGCCAACGTGTTGGTTGCTCTGCTGGACGGACCCGACGTGAGCAGCGGCACGGCGTGCGAGATGGGCATTTTCTATGAACTGGCTCTGCACGATCCCCAGAAATTGGGTATGTTGGGCATTCTCACCGACGACCGGCCGCGCCTGCGCAATACCAGCAGCGTGGGTGAAAGTATCAACTTCTTTACGCTGGGCTGCCTGGAGAAGGTGGGCAACGTTTATCACTCGGTAGACGGCGTCATCGAACACCTGGCGAAATGGCAGCGCGAGCTGGACGCCTAGAGCTATCGCATACTCGTTAATTTGCCGCCGAGGCACGCAGATTCACACAGATAAAAACACACGGGTATCTGAACGCACTTAGGATAATAAGGAAACCTCATGAACGACTCCCCCTACTCCATTTCTGACGCCCATCGAATCGAAGCGTCACAGCTTGACGTTCCGCCGCGCCTCTTGCTGGGCCCTGGCCCGTCCAACGCCCATCCGCGCGTGCTGCAGGCGCTGTCTATGCGCCAGGTAGGTCACCTGGACCCCGCGTTCATCGAGCTGATGAACGAGGTGCAGGAGCTGCTACGCTATGCCTGGCAGACGGATAACCAGTTGACGATTCCGGTCAGCGGTACGGGCAGCGCGGCCATGGAAGCGAGCCTCGCCAACACGGTGGAGCCCGGCGACGCCGTGCTGATCGGCGTCAACGGTTATTTCGGGAACCGCCTGGCGGATATGGCGGGGCGGTATGGCGCCGACGTCCGCTGCATCAATAAACCATGGGGCCAAGTCTTTGATTTAGACGAACTACGCGCGGCGATGATAGAGCACCGGCCCGCCGTGCTCGCCCTCGTGCACGCCGAGACCTCTACCGGCGCGCGCCAGCCGCTGGAAGGCGTGGGCGATCTGTGCCGGGAGTTTGATTGCTTGCTACTGATCGACACGGTCACCAGCCTGGGCGGCGTGCCGTTGCTGCTGGACGAGTGGCAGGTAGACGTGGCGTATAGCGGCAGCCAGAAGTGCCTGAGCTGCCCACCGGGCCTCGCGCCGCTCACGCTGGGTCCGCGTGCCGTAAAAAAGCTGCAAAACCGCAAGAACAAGGTGGCCAACTGGTACCTGGATATGACCCTGGTGAGCAAGTATTGGGGCAGCGAGCGCACCTACCACCACACGGCGCCGATCAATATGAATTATGGTTTCCGCGAGGCGCTGCGGCTGGTGGCGGAAGAGGGGCTGGAGGCGCGTTGGGCGCGACACCAGGCAACGGCCGAGCTGTTCTGGGATGGCCTGGCGGAGATGGGCCTCTCATGCCACGTCGAGCGCCAATACCGCCTGCCCAGCCTAACCACGGTCGCCATTCCCGAAGGTGTCGACGGCAAAGCCGTGGCTGGCCGCCTGCTGCGCGAATACAACATCGAAATCGCCGCCGGCCTGGGCGAACTGGGCGGCAAGGTTTGGCGCGTCGGCCTCATGGGCTTCAACAGCCGCCGGGAGAATGTGGTGGTGTTGTTGGGCGCGTTGGGGGAGGTGTTGGGGAGAGGGTAGAGCAGGAGCTAGAGGCGGGAGGTCAGATAAACGGTCACTTGGCCAGCGCTTCAAGAGCCGGCCGGTATTGCTCGATAAAGTCGCCAAGCTGTTGGGCAAAGTCAGAATCAATAAGGGCAAGCTTGACTGCGGTCGGTTCAATGATGATGCGCCGATGCTGCTCGTCAACCGTAATAGATACCTCACTGCCCTCCTCCAGGCCGAGCATCTCGATGGATTCTCTCGGAAGTGAGATAACGAGGCTGTTGTCGGTCTTGAAGATCTTACGCACCATCTCCTACCTCCGTTGTAATTACCGTGTATAGACGTGCAACCAGTATAATGACAGGGCGCGCCGAGGGCCACTAGGAACCATTTGGCCACGGGCGGTGTATAAGTTGATAGAAACCAACCAACTTATCATGAGGAGGCTCAACTATGTTACGAAAATCACGCGTCTTACTGATCATTGTGGTCCTTGTAGCCGTGGCTGTGCCCGCGTTGGCGGGAGGCTGGGTGGTCATTACGCTGGATTCGCTGCCTGGCGAGATTCGCGCCGGGGAGACGCTGAGCGTGGGATTCATGGTGCGGCAGCACGGACAGACGCCCACTAACGAAGTTTCGCCCCACCTGACTGCCACAAACAGCGCGACCGGAGAAACGGTGGAAGCGAGCGCCACCCAAAGTGGGGAAACGGGCCATTTCACAGTTGAGGTCGTCTTTCCCAGCGAAGGGCAATGGGAATGGTCCATTGCGGCTGCTCCCTTCGCCCATGAGGGAAAGTTAGCGCCTCTGACTGTGCTGCCGGCGGTTGCAGCAAATGCTGAAGCAGCGTCTTCCCCGGCAGCGCTTCCAGTACGCGAGATGATGCGCTGGTCAGCGCTGGTCTTACTCGCAGCGGCAGCAGCAACGGCCGTGGTGGGACTCAAGCGACGCCAGGTCGCGCCCGCGCCAGCCGCGGGGGATTGATGTCCGCTCGCGGAGGGCGATCAGCCGATAATAGTAGGAGGGTCACATGTTGAAACTGAGCGCAGGGCTGGCTTTACTGGCCCTGCTCTTGCTGGCAGTTTCGTTTGTGCCGTGGCGCGGCACGGCCAACAGTCCTGCCGTCGACGCGTCTGTCGAGGCGACCGGCGCCGGCGCTGTGGCAGAGGGACGCGCCCTGTTTCTGGCAAAAGGCTGCCCGAGCTGTCACCGGCACGATGACGCCGGCACGGAATCGGGATTCATAGGCATCGGTCCTGATCTGACGAATTACGAGCCAGATCCGGAATTCGTGCGCCGCTGGCTGCGCGACCCACAGGCCGTTCGACCAACAACAGTGATGCCCAACCTTGAGTTGGACGAGACGGAGATTGATGCTTTAATTTCGTTTCTCGGAAGTTAAGAGAATTTGCCGGAAACCGCGACTTTCCCGGAAACTTTGAGTTTCCGGGAAAGTCGCGGCTCCTCATCTTGCCACCTTACAGGCACAGCAGTATGATCCGGGCATGCAGGAGCAGCTTAAAGAACGCACGACCCAGGCGGCCCCTCATTCCCAGACGATGCGGCGCGATCTTAGCGAAGAAGACGTGCGGCTGGGGCAAGCGGATCGCCCTTGGCCCGTAAAAGCCCTCACCTGGTTACTGGCGCTGGAGAGCGTGTTGTTGGGGCTGACAGGCTTCTTCCATCTGCAGGGCAGCGAGAGCGTCCTCGATCTATTGCTCGAACACCCATTTTTTGCAGCCTTTATACCGCTGGGTCTTCTGGCGTTGATTGCGACGCTTGGGTTTTTACAATTGAGGCCAGGCGCCTGGGTCATCGCCATGTTAGTCCAAGGATTAACATTGCTAACGGCGCTGGTGGCCTACTTTGGCGCCGGTTCCCGCAGTCCCGTTCTATATATCATGATGTTTTGCGCTGTGATCATGGTCCTCTATCTGAACTATGCCGAGGTACCCCTTGTCTTCCGGGTCCAGCCTGGCGTGGTAGCTGAAAGCGCTGGCCGCGAAGTAGAAGGAAACGACGCCCCATGAGCACGTCGCCGGCCGGACACACGGACGCGGCAGATCAGGCGCTGCTGCGTCGCTTCGAGCCGGTAATGCGTTACACTCGCGGAGAGAAATTCTTTCCGATGCGCGTGGAGCCGTACGTGGCAGGATCGAGCCTGTGGCAGCAATTGCCGGGGCGCGAGGCGGAATTATTGGTGCCCGACGGGGAGTTGACAACCACGACGCTCGCCGAACCGCGCCCGGCGCCATTCGGCACAGTCCGTTTTCTAAAGTTTATTACGCCCCTCAACATCACAGAGCTGGCCTCCTACCGCCTACATGAGCTCCAGGAAGATTTGACAAAACGCGACGAGAGAGAGAGCTTCCGCGCCGGTCGTGGGCGGCTGGCGCGCGTCGGCTACGGATCGCGCTTCGTAGACGCCTTGTTTCAGTTGTCCCTCCTGGCCCGCGGCCGTGTTACAGGTGACACAGCTGCAGCAGCTGCGTTGGCTTATGAACGTCTAATGGCAGAGGAACCAAAATACCACTATTACGGCCGGGTGGTGCGCGAGAACTCCTGGATTGTGCTGCAGTACTGGTTTTTCTATGCTTTCAACAACTGGCGCTCTGGCTTCTTTGGGGCCAATGACCACGAAGGCGATTGGGAAATGATCTCCGTCTATCTGTCCGACGACGGCGGTTACATTTCGCCGGAGTGGGTGGCCTACGCGGCCCACGATTTCTCGGGCGATGATTTTCGCCGGCGCTGGGACGATCCTGAATTGAAAAAGGTCGGCGAGCACCCGGTCGTCTACGTCGGAGCCGGATCGCACGCCAGCCATTTTTCGTATGGGGAATATCTGGCGGAAATGGAATTGCCGTTCCTGGCGCCCCTGGTGGCAGCGTCGGAAGCGATTCAAAACTTCTGGCAACGGCGTTTGAAACGCTATTGGGCCGACGACGAGACGCTTGCCCAGGAGAACGGTTCGTTCAACATTTTCCGCATTCCGTTTGTGGACTATGCACGCGGGGACGGCGAGACCATTGGTCCGGGCATGGATCATCGGTGGGAGGAGCCGCAATTGCTGGACCCGGCTCCCGACTGGGTGCTTCACTATCGTGGCCTGTGGGGCCTATACACGCGTGACCCATTCTCGGGCGAAAACGCACCGGCGGGACCCATGTACGATCGAGACGGGACGGTGCGCAAAGCGTGGTACGATCCGCTGGGATGGGCCGGACTCGACAAAGTGCCGCCGCCAGGACAGACGCTAACAACGGTGCTGGCGCGTCGCACCGCTTTGAAAGCGCGGCGCGCCGCCTTGGCCGCCGAAATTGATGAAAAAAGCGAGTCGCTTGTGGGCCTGGGGGTAGAGGCGCGAGCAATGCAAGGACAGCCGCATCTGGAGACCACTTACCTGCAGCACGTCGAGGCGCTGGAGCGACTGGGCGCAGAAGTTGATGGCCTCCGCGCCGAATATGCAGCAGACGAGGCGCTCATAGAAGCCCTTGAATTGTATGCGGCCCGCCTGCGCGCGGGACAGCGCGGTCCGCTGCGAGGGCACATCGAACGCGCCCTGCGTCCTATCAGCAGCCAGAGCCTGCGCTTCGGGTGGTTTGCAGAGGTCTGGGCAGCCATCAGTATCGGCCTGCTGCTGCTGGCTTTCGTGGCGCTGGCCCTGTTCGCGCCGCAGTTTCTGGTGTGGGGATTGGTCGCGCTGCTTTCGGCCTTTTTCTTTATCGAGGCGAGTTTCCGCAGACAGTTGCCCCGTCTGGTCACCAGCTTCACCGTCGCGCTCGCCGTCGTGGCGGCGCTAGTGCTGCTTTACGAGTTTTTCTGGAGCGTGGTGGTAGGAGTGGTCCTGACAATCGGCGCCTACCTGATGTGGGAAAACTTGCGCGAGTTATGGGCCTAGAATTAGTTGTTATACGCCGCTTCTAACTCGGCGACGTTAATTTTCTTCATCTGCAGCATGGCCTGCGCCACACGTTCCGCTCTTGCGGCATCTTCGTCCGAAAGCATTTCCATCAACACCGTGGGGATGATTTGCCAGGAGACGCCGTACCTGTCCTTCAGCCAGCCGCAGGGGCCTTCTTCGCCCTCGGCAGTGAACTTCTTCCAGAGCTCGTCTACCTCGTCCTGGGATTCGCAGTTGACGAAGAAAGAGGTTGCTTCTGTGAAGGTAAAATTGTGCTCTAAGGCGCTGTCCATCGCCATGAAATCCTGTCCGGCGAGCTTAAACTGGGAGGGCATTAGCGTTCCTTCCGGCTCGCCCTGCCCTGGCCCATAGCGCTGGAGACTGGTGATGCCAGCGTTGTCAAACAACGACGTATAGAAGTTGATGGCCTCCTCGGCTTTCCCATGCTGCTCGCCGACAAACATCAGAAATGGAATGATCGGTTGGCTTGAAGGGGCGACAACCAACTGCCAGGAGACGCCAAACTTATCATTCAGCCAGCCGAACTTTTCACTAAAGGGATAAGCGTCCAAGGGCATAAGTGTTTCTCCGCCTTCAGAGAACACCTGCCAAAGCTGGTCAACTTGGGCTGCTGTTTTGCAGCTGACGAAGAACGATATGGCGGGAGTGAAGCTGAATTCAGGGCCGCCGTTGAGCGCGATAAAGTCCTGCCCCGCGAGCTGAAACTCGATGGTCATTGCCGTGCCCTCCGGTATGCCAGAGACCTCTGACGCGGCTTCTCCATAGCGAGCAATGTGCCCAACCGTCGACTG
The DNA here is from genome assembly GCA_025929715.1 of Anaerolineae bacterium. Lineage (GTDB taxonomy): Bacteria > Chloroflexota > Anaerolineae > Promineifilales > Promineifilaceae > JAAYYY01. Next base: position 6,971 of record JAICPS010000091.1, read on the forward strand.
TCCGCCACCATTGCCCGATCCGCCTATCGCGGAGAAGGTCGCGACGTAAAAATTCGCCGCCTCTTCCGCCTGGCCGGGAAACCACAGATAGGGGATAATCTTCTGGTTGGAATCTATTCTTGTGTTCATGACTTCTCCTTTAACTTACAAAAGTTGAAGCGTTTAAAATCAGCATTCAGCAGCCGCTTCGTAGCACGTTTGTTCTAGTTGCAGTGTAGCTATTTCACTTCAAACAGTCAAGCACTGACCGTTAATTTTGTTTGCTCTAATGCTAAGATTGAAGCGGTGGAGATGAAGAGCCGCCTACAATGAAAGCATACGCGCGTGATGGGCTTAGAGACTGTTCATAGCTGCGCGACTGGGAGGCAGATGAATGATGAACTCCGTTTCATGCTGAATCAGGACGCTGTGCGGTCGTTGCTGCTCAGCGTATGAAACCAACCCTAATCGATCCAAAAGACCAATCTGCGCGTTCTGACAGTGGCCGATCATACAACGTAAGCGATCATGCCAGACACTGTAGGTTCCGACCTGACCATCGCGGCGATAATAGACGCCTGCTAAAGGGTGGGTCAACGTAACAAGTCCAGCTTCCAAGTCCGAGAAGCCATCTAACTCGGCTACAGGTTCGCCTGAGTCCTCAAGCGCCAACTGTAGCGGCGCCCATTTGCTGGCCGTTGCCACGCGGTAATGCGAATATTTCCTGGTGGCATCGTCAAAGGCGCAGTCAAAACGAAAACGGCCGTAATGCCACGGCAAGCGCCACACGTAGCGAGGCAACAACACAGTAGGCGAGCCAAGGGTTGTGCCGAAGAACCACACCGCCCGCCGTCCTGTGAGCCGGTCGACGACATACGTCCGGTAGTTCGTCTGGCCAAAATGGAAGCGTAGCCAGGGAAAGCGGAAAAAGCGAAAGTCTTGATCCTCAAAAGGGACGACAGACACCCAAACTCGCGGGGAATCATCTGGTCCGGAAAAGCAGTCTAAATCAAAACGAGGATGAACATGCGGCCGGACAAGTTGCGGCGCAACGGCGTAATTAATGAGCGCAAAATGCCTCAAGGTCGTTACGGCGTCGATGCCGCTGGGCGACGGTCGTTGTAACAGGTCGTGCGTGAAGCGAAGTTCTGCAGAGGATGAAGTATCAGTGAGCATGTTCATTCATATTGTATGGCAAAACAGAATAGATGTCTTGCTTGCATATTGGGCGGAAATGCCGCTCAAGCATTGACACTACGAACATCAGTTCTATATAATGGCACTATGGAATCGCTACAGAAGTTGCGCTTGTTTGCGGAACAAATGGATCTGGAACCGGCTGAAGAGACTCAACCAGGCTGCGCACCGAACCACATTCCCCTGCCCATGGCCGGTCCGACAAGTCAATCTCTAATTTCCAATCCCCACTCTCCCCCCCTCCCCTGTGGCGCCTCCCGGCCAACCAACCCCAAGCAGCAACTGGGTATCTACAAGGCCGTGGCGGGCGGCAAAACGGTTCCTCTTTTGAAGACGATGCTGACCTCAGCTTGCGAGCGCAACTGTTATTACTGTCCTTTCCGCGCGGGGCGCAATTATCGCCGCGCCACGTTCAAGCCAGAAGAGATGGCCAATACCTTCATGGATATGCAGCGAGCGGGCATGGTAAACGGTCTTTTTCTCAGTTCGGGCATTATCAAGGGCGGCGCGAGCACGCAGGACAAATTGTTGGATACGGCCGAAATATTGCGGAACAAACATGATTTTCGTGGCTATCTGCACCTGAAGATTATGCCCGGTGCGGAGCGGGCGCAGGTGGAGCGCGCCATGCAATTGGCCGACCGCCTCTCGGTGAACCTGGAGGCGCCGAATACGCGCCGGCTGCAAGGGCTGGCGCCGATGAAGGAATTTACTGAAGAGCTGGTTCGTCCTTTGCAGTGGATTGAGGAAGTCCGGCGCAACCGGCCGCAGTATCAGGGTTGGAACGGGCGCTGGCCTTCGACTGTGACGCAATTTGTGGTGGGCGCGGTGGGCGAAAGCGACCTGGAGCTGCTCAGTACGTCCGACTATCTTTATCGCCAGCTGCGATTAGGGCGCACGTACTTTTCCGCCTTTCGGCCCATCCCCGACACGCCACTGGAAGCGCAGGCGGCGGAGAATCCCTGGCGCGAACATCGTCTTTACCAGGCCTCATTTTTACTGCGCGACTATGGCTTTGACATGGAAGAAATGCCGTTTGACGACGACGGCAAGCTGCCTCTGGCGGTGGATCCGAAGATGGGCTGGGCGCAACGCAATCTCTTAGAAGATCCCGTAGAAGTGAACCGCGCCGACCGCGAGTCTCTGTTGCGAGTGCCGGGTATTGGCCCCAGAGGCGCCGAGGCGATTCTCCGAGCCCGGCGGCAAGGCAAATTGCGCGACGTAAATGATTTGCGACAGATCGGCGTGGTAACGACGCGGCTGGCGTCGTTTGTGTTGTTGGATGGGCACAGACCGGCGCGACAGTTGAGGTTGTTGTAGGAGATTGGGGATTGCCGCTTGCATCCTTGCCCGCCTGCACACTTGCGTACTTGCCTCGTTCCCCCGATACTTTCCCCATGGAAACGCGTTTTCTCAGCGAGGCTATCGAGGTAGCCTTCGACGAAGAGCCCCTGTTGGAAAAGAAGCCAGGCTGCCCGGATCGCTTCGTGTGGGGCGAAGAAACCTTTGAGATTGTGGAGATGCTGACCGAGTGGCACGATTACCGGCGTCGGGGACGGATGGCTCAAAACATGCGCCCGGAACGGCTTGCGCGGGCCTCACGACAGGGCTCGTGGGGGGTGGGACGCGACTATTACAGGGTGCGCACGGCCGGTGGTCGGATCTTTGACCTTTATTACGATCGCTCGCCCAAAGACGCGGATCATCGGAAAGGATCGTGGGTTCTGTACGTGGAGATTCTGGAGGATTGATTAACTGAATTCTCTCTGAAGCCATTTGGGGTGTCTTCATAACGAATACACTTGGCCGGGGGGCGGCACTCAGGAAATTGTAGCCTTACCGTTGAAGTTTATTTCAGGGCGGTTGTTTTGAGTTTTTTGCGTGAAGCTTCTGGAGGGTAGAAATGACCGATGGCTGAGGAAAATAAACGCTCTCTGATGCCTATTCAAGAAAGAACAGTCGAGTTTTACGGAGACGAGCTAACGGCCGTTAAGGCAGAAGATGGCCGTGTTTATGTGGTCATCAGCCACATGTGCGATGCCCTTGGAATTGATACACAGGGCCAGACCAGACGCATTCAACGGCAGCGTGTTTTGGCGAAGGGTTATACCTGGGTAGACATTTTGTCTACTCAGGGCGAGGTTACGCAACGACGGCGAGTGCAGGTTTTGCGCGTCGACCTTGTTCCTCTTTGGTTAACAGGCATCAGCACTCGCAGTATTAGGGATGAACAAACCCGCGAAAAATTGCTGAAATACCAGACAGAAGCCGCCGACGTTCTTTGGGAAGCCTTCCAGGAGGGGCGGCTCACGGCCGGCGAAGACTTCAATGACCTGTTGCGGGTGGCCGATCCTGAACTGGTGCAGGCGTACCACGTGGCCCATGCCGTCGTGCGCCTGGCGCGCAATCAGATCCTGCTGGAGGCGCGGCTGACCGGCCGTATCGAAGACCACGAGCAGCGCCTAGAAGAGCTGGAGACGACGCTCGGCCATCCTGGCCGCGTCATCACGCCGGCGCAGGCCACGCATCTCAGCCAGGCGGTGAAGGCCATCGCTATGAAATTGTCCGAGCAGAGCGGTAAAAATGAGTTTGGCGGCGTATGGGGTGAGTTCTACCGCCGCTTCCAAATCCCTACCTACCGCGAGCTACCTGCCAGCCGCTTTGATGAAGCGATGCAATGGTTTACGGAGTGGTGGCGCGCGCTAACTGATTCTTCCGTACCTTTCTAGATGGGGCGCCAAGCTATTTACACTCTTGTCCAGCGAGCCACAAAAGCGGCAACGCGCTCGAAAACCGCCTGTTCATGCTGTGGATCTTCAGTCATTACGTGCGCTGCATCTTCGAACCACACCAATTCTTTCTGCTCTGAGCCCAAAAACGCGTAGATCCGCTCCGCATTGTCCGGCGTTACGGTATAATCGGTGCGCGAGTGCATGAGTAGAGCCGGAGCTCGCACCTCGGGTAGCGCAGCCTCGACCACCTGCAAATATTCCCGCAGCTCGTGCAGCGCCACTGTAGGCGTGACCGGATAGCGACTGGCCCGCTGGCCCTCATTCCACCATGGTTTGGGCAGGAACGGACGTACGCGCCCATAGTAACGCACTATACGCAGGCGTGGATCAGAGGGCATTTGGACGGGCGCGCTCATGGCAACGACTCCGGCGACCGGCTGGCGCGCGGCCAGTAGCAACGCCGTGCTGCCGCCCATGGACATGCCGGCGACGACGATGTGGTCGCAATGATCATTCAGCAGGTACCAGCCGTCCAGAGCCGAGAGATACCAGTCGTGATAGCGAGAACGGCGCATGTCGCCAGGCTTGCTAGCATGGTGCGCCAGCCGTGGACCAAGCACTGTATAGCCCTGCCGGCCCAGGTAGCCGCCAAGTTCGCGCACCTCGTTCGGCGTCGCCGTGAAACCGTGAAGTAAAAGGCAGCCAACGGCGTTGCCGCGCATGTAAAAGGGTTCAGCGCCGGCAATCAGATCAAGTGTGGTCATCTGCGCTATTCACTCCTGAGAGCAGTATAGGGCGGTTTGCTATATCAAGGGTGGTCTTTTGCCGTACACTGGCGGAATCACAACGATTTTGGTAATAAAACCAAGAAATGAATAATCATTCTATTTTTAATTCCAGCTACTACCACCTTCTATAGGTCAACTGTGCTGTAC
>JAICPS010000507.1 GCA_025929715.1 Anaerolineae bacterium
CCCGCTGCCCGTCTACCCTCCCGGCGGCAGAGACCCGCGCTCCAGGCTTTTTAACTCATCCGTCTAAGGTCGGAACGCGGGTTCCATCCCAGGTCCGATTCTTTGCGCTCCTGAATCACGTAAGATTCTGATTAGGTAGCTCAGGAGGTGCCCGGCACTTTTGAAGTGCCGGGCACCTGCAAGAAGGTAGTCTATCACCTGAGCATTCAAACATCCAAATCTTAGACCAATTACGACGCTTGAGTAGCTGCACCTAAGTGCAGAGGAGAACACCGATGTCTGCCAAAAAGATTTTTTCCGTAGTTTTTGTAGGGCTCATGCTGTTGGCGACGCTGGCGTTGGGATCATCTGACGCCGCAGCCGCCGACAGCGTGTGGAAAGCGCAGTACTTTAACAACAAGTCGCTCTCCGGCGCGCCGGTATTAGAACGCGAGGAACGCGACCTCAACTGGGACTGGGGCTATGGCTCCCCGTCCAGCGCGGTTAAGTTCGACGATTTCTCTGCCCGCTGGACGCGCATCGTCAACTTCAGCGCCGGCAATTATCGCTTCTCGGCGACGATGGACGACGGCATGCGCGTCTGGGTTGACGACGTGCTGATCGTCGATTCCTGGAACACCGGCGCATTGCGCACCGTCAACGGCGACCGCTATCTGGCCGGCGGCGACCATCGCATTAAGGTTGAATACTACGACGACGGCTTCATGGGCTTTGCCCGGCTCACCTGGGGACCAGCCGCTCCGGTTACGATCAACAACTGGCGCGGCGAGTACTTTAACAACAGGACGCTGAGCGGCAACCCGGTGGCCATCCGCGACGACGCCAACGTTGACTTCAACTGGAGCGAGGGTGGTCCGATTACCGGCGTGGGCAACGACAACTTCTCCGTGCGCTGGACGCGCAGCCTGGTTTTCCAACCTGGGCGCTACCGCTTCACTGCACGCGTTGACGACGGCGTCCGGCTGTGGGTGAACAACCAGTTAATCGTCGATAAATGGATCCCGCAGACGGTCCAGTCGCACAGCGGCGAGATCGAGCTGCTCGGCGGTCCCGCGACCGTGAAGATGGAGTATTACGACCAAAACGGCTTCGCCGAAGCGCACCTGAGCTGGCAACGGCTGACGACGCCACCCACGGGCGGCGGGGGTATGGGTACCGCAACGGTGACAGCCGCCTACTTCCTCAACGTGCGCAGCGCGCCAGGCCTTAGCAGCAGCATTATCACTTACGTGGCGCGCAACACCATTCTGAACCTGATGGGTTACCGCGACGCGGCGGGAACGTGGATCCTGGTCGGATTAGCCAACGGCACACAGGGTTGGGTTCACGCCGGCTACGTTACCACCAGCGTGCCCGTCAACAGCCTGGCGATTTGGACCGGGCAGGTCGGCGGCGGCGGCAACCCGGGTCAGACCGGCAACGCCACAGTGGACACGGGCTACCTGAACGTGCGCAGCGGGCCGGGCATCGCCAACAGCGTGATCACGGTCGTCGCCGACGGTACTTCGCTGACGATGACGCACCGCAACTCGGCGAGCACCTGGGTCCGCGTGATTCTGCCCAACGGCTCGCAGGGCTGGGTCAACGCCGGCTACCTTCTGACCAGCGTTTCAATAAACAGTCTGCCTGTAGGCTAACAGGTGAGGCTACAACTAACGAGGGAAACGCCCCGGGGAGCAAAACTCCCCGGGGCGTTTCCGTTTATGCCGGCCAATATAAGAAATGCACTGATCATGACCATCTTGAATTACTGTGAAAGGACATCCCCGTCGTTATAATAGGCCCATGATGCAGCAAGATGGGCAACATTGCGCGGATGTACCCCGCGTTATGCTACTGATGAAAGCCAGCACCTACCGCGCGCCCGATTTTATGGCAGCAGCGCAGCGTCTGGGCATCGAAGTGGTGAAAGTGGTGGATGCGCCAGAAGCGCTGGCACAGACGCGGGATGACCTGCTCGCCGTACCCTTCGGCGATCTACAGGCGGCGACGGAGGCCCTGGTCGCCTTGGCGCGCAAACGGCCGGTGCGCGCCATTCTCGCGGTTGACGACAGCGGCGCTATGCTGGCAGCGCACGCCAGCGCGGCGCTGGCGCTGCCGCACAACGCGCCAGAAGCGGCCGAGGCGGCGCGTGACAAGTACCGCATGCGGGCCTTCATGGCCCGCGCGGGCGTGCCCGTGCCCGGCTTCCGCCGCTTCACCACGGCCGACGATCCCTGGCAGGTGGCGCAGGAGGTTGCCTATCCCTGCGTGATCAAGCCGCTGCGCCTGTCGGGCAGCCAGGGCGTGATGCGCGCCAACGATCCCCAGGCGCTGGTCGCCGCCATCGGGCGGCTCAGCCGTCTACTCCACGGCCTTTATGGCTCTGCCGAACCCAATCCGTACCTCGTGGAAGACTACATCCCCGGCGCGGAAGTGGCCCTGGAAGGGATGCTGGACCAGGGGCGGCTGCACGTGCTGGCGCTGTTTGACAAGCCGGACCCGCTGGAAGGCCCTTTCTTCGAGGAGACTATCTACGTGACGCCGTCGCGCCTGCCCTTGCAAACCCAGGAAGCGATTGCCCAGGCCACGGCGCAGGCGGCGCGGGCGCTGGGCCTGCAGAGAGGGCCCGTGCACGCCGAACTGCGCGTCAACGAAGAGGGACCTTTGCTGCTGGAAATTGCCGGGCGCTCTATCGGCGGGTTGTGCGCGCGCACGCTGCGCTTCGGCGTCGATACATCGCTGGAGACGCTCATCGTGCGTCAGGCAGCCGGCATGGATCTCGGCGACATGGGCCGCGAGCCGTTGGCGCGGGGCGTGATGATGATCCCGATCCCAGGTGAAGGACTGTTGAAAGCCTACCACGGCGTAGAAGAAGCGCAGGCCGTTGCAGGGGTGAGCGACGTAGAAATCACGACGCCCCTCAATAACATCCTCAAACCGCTGCCCGAGGGCGACAGCTACCTCGGCTTCATCTTCGCCCGCGGCGAAACCCTCCACCAGGTCGAAGCAGCCCTCCGCCAGGCGCACGAGAAGTTGCGGTTTGAGATTGAGCCGGTGATGATGCTGAGGGAGATTGGAGATTGAGAGATTAGAAGATTGGAGAACTGGACACCGAAGAATTAATCCCTAATCTCCAATCCCTAATCTCTCTTCACTTCTTCCGTGGCGCCCCATAAGCCGTCGCCGGATCCATATCTGCCTGCTGCCCTCCCTCCCCAAAGAAGAACTCTTCCATCTGTTCCATCAGAAATTCCTGGGCGCGGGGATCGGCCATGTTGAGGCCGTAATGATTGATGAGAATCGTAGACTGCTGCTGCCAGGAATTCCAGGCCATCTTGGAAATGTTTTCATAAATGCGTTGGCCCAATTCTCCGGGAAATGGCGGGCGCTCTAAGGCAGGCAACGGCTCGCCAAATCTGGCGCAATCGACCAGGGTGATTGTTTTCTCGTAACGGGCCATAAAAACCTCATCTTTTCGATCAGTTTAGCATGTCCTGGGCCATCTTAACAGAAAGCTCAGGCAACACGTATAATAGATGCCTGAGTCAACG
>JAICPS010000647.1 GCA_025929715.1 Anaerolineae bacterium
AGCCGCTACAACCATCGCCGAGCCCTCCCTGACCTAGAGCCGAGAGCTAAGGTTAGAGCAAGAGCTAGAGTACGAGCTAGAGCAGGGGTGGAGCAATACCACACCTCTAGCTCCACCCTCTAGCTCTTGCTCTAGTTCCACCTTCCCTACCTGCGCTCATTATTGATACTCCACAATCACTTCCGCTCGGCCGCGATCAGCTAGCCGGTCCCACCGGCGTAGAAACGCTCGCTCAGGCGAGCTGCTCAACCTCGCCCTTCTCCGTATCACGCGCCTGCCTGATTACGAATCGTAATCGTACTATTACACTCGTATTGCTGTCCGCTTCCACCACGTAGTACAATTTTCCAGAATCGTTCAACGCAGGAGGTTCCCATGTACGTGAGATGGCTTTTCGCTGCCCTACACTTGCTCGCCCTGGGCATCGGGCTTGGCGCAATCTGGACTCGCGGCCGGGCGCTCGGCGGCGAGCTGGACAATGACGGTCTGCGCCGTGTCTTTTTGGCCGATGGCTTCTGGGGTTTCGCCGCGCTGTTGTGGATCAGCACCGGCCTCGTCCGCGCCTTCGCCGGCCTGGAGAAAGGAACAGACTACTACCTAAACAACACCATGTTCATCATCAAAATGGCCCTACTCGGCATCATCCTCATCCTCGAGATATGGCCCATGGTGACCCTCATCCGCTGGCGCGTAAAGCTGGGGCGAGGGGAGATGCTGGACACCGACGCCGCCCCCACGATGGCGCGCATCAGCCAGGCGCAGGTCGTGCTCGTCGTCCTCATGGTCTTTGCAGCCACCGCCATGGCGCGCGGTATCTTGTTTTGAATGGCAACTCCGAACAATTCGAAGCAATTGTCGTCGGAGGTGGACAGGCCGGACTGGCTACGGGCTACTATCTGGCGCGGGCCGGCCTTCGATTCCGCATCCTTGACGCGGGAGAGCGAGTTGGTGAAAGTTGGCGCAAGCGGTGGGATTCGCTGAAGCTGTTCACCCCGGCCCAATATAACACCCTGCCGGGCATGCCCTTTCCCTCGCCGCCCGGGCGCCAGCCGTCGAAGGACGAGATGGCCGGCTATCTGGAGGCATACGCGGAGCAGTTCGAGCTGCCTGTGCAGCTGAAGACACGCGTCGACAGTCTCACGCGTGAAGGCGAGAAATACCTCCTGACTGCCGGCTCCCGGCAATTTATCGCCGATCATGTGGTCGTTGCGACGGGTCATTATCAGACGCCGAGCACGCCGGCTTTTGCCGTGGAGCTTGACCCGGCTATCGAGCAACAGCATGCCAGCCAGTACACGAACCCCGACCGACTCCAGCCGGGCAGCGTCCTCGTCGTCGGCGTAGGGCAATCCGGCGCCGAGATCGCCAAAGAGCTGGCAGCGGTGCGGCAGAGCTGGCTGGCGGGCAAGCCGCACTACCAACTTCCGGACACTTTTCTTGGACGGCACTTCTTTTGGTGGGCCTGGCCCATTCTCTCACGCATTCGCCGCGACACCTGGCTAGGCCGCGGCGTGGCAGCCCGTATGAAGCGGGTCGGCGATCCCGTGATAGGTATCTCGACCGCGGATCTTGCGCAGCGCGGTGTCAGGCTAGTCTCACGAATTACAGGCGTCAAGGAAGGAAAGCCCGTGACAGAAGATGGGCAGATACTCGACGTGTCCAATGTCATCTGGGCTACCGGCTTCCGCCAGGAAGACCACTGGATCTCCCTCAATATATTCGAAGACGATGGGCGTCCCTGGCACACGCGCGGCGTCGTCGAAGGGGAGCCTGGTCTATATTTCGTCGGCCGGCGCTTCCAGCACCGGCTAATCTCGCACCTCGTTGGCGGCGTTGGCGCCGACGCCCGTTATGTCGTCTCCGTCATCGCCGAACGACAATCTTCTTCATAACGGCGCTCGAACCGTTCAACGTCCCAACCCCACCACCACCCGATTCTCCACAATCGTCCCGCTCTCGTTCAGCACCGGCAGCCGTTGTTGTGTCGCCAACAAATACCAGCCCAACAGCAGGCGATAGTCCCCCGGCGGCACGTCTCCCTCCAGGCGAACCGTGTACGTGTCGCGCACTACTTCGCCCGGCTGCCATTGGCCGGTGGGAAAAGTGCCCTGCCGCGGCCAGGTGTCGATCTGGCCCACGATGTTATCCTGCGCGTCTACCACCTGCGCGAAAACCGTGTAATTCTCGTCCATCCCTGCCAGCGCCTGCCACGTGACGTCAATCGTTACAGTGCCGCCCGGCTGCAGCTCGGCGCCGGACACGTCCAGCTCCAACAGCGCGATCTTGTCGTCGAAATTCGTCGCCCCCGCCGGCAATGCCACGCCGCTAATCTCCACCGCCGCCAGGCTGCACCCGCTACTCGGCCGCGCCAGCCAGTGACAGCGCGCCACGCCCGGCGAAGACGCCCACAGCTGGTAACCGCCACTCTGTCGTTCCGCATCCACCGTCTCTCGCAACAAAAACGGTTCATCGCATCCCGCCACGGTTATCCCACTCCCTTCTCCGGTCATCGGTCCCTCGTCCCCCGTCCTCCGTCCTCCGTCC
>JAICPS010000413.1 GCA_025929715.1 Anaerolineae bacterium
GAAACCAGCCTGTGTGATTCCAGCGCGCCCCGATGACGGCCGCCCTTCGCCGGCGATTACCCCTAGCAACAGGCTGGTGCTGACCATCGCGACAAGGACGCCGACGGCGGCCCCCCAACCAGGAACGGCCGCCATCGCCAGCGCCACAGTCAGCGCGCTTCCTGCCAGGAGCGACCAAGACCACGACGAGCGCAACCGCTCATTCGCCAGCGTGTAGGCGGCCACCACCAGGGCACCGGCGTTACCCAGCGTCATCCAACCCAACGCCGCAGCCGGCGACCAGCCGCTGAGAGCCGCCAGCCAACCCTGACTTTGCAACAGTTGCCACTGGATGAACAACAGCAGACCAAGACCCATCAGCGGCAGGCCGGTTAGAAAAGCTGCGTCCGCCAGACGCACGTCACCGCGCGTTTCCTGCCACAGGGTGCAAGCAAACGCGCCAACCAGGGCGACCGCGACGAGGTGCGACCAAGGGCCAGGAATCCAACTCAGGTCCAGGGTGGCGGTGAGGCCACGCAAGGCAGTATCGAGACTTAACCCGAACAGGAGGCCGAGGGCAAACACCTGCCATCCACCTTCGTCCCTCGCCCTGGCCTGACCAGAGAGCAGGATCAGCAACACGAGAAAAGTGGCGGTGCCGGCCATGGCCGCCCAGACATCTATCGTCGTCGCGGGCGAGAACTGCACCACCAGCCGGCCTAGGCCTAGGCCGGCTCCGGCCGCCCACAGAGCGCCGCGCGGCTTGAGCCAGCGGGCCAACAGCGGAGCAGTTAATGCCACAATGGTCGGCGCGTAAGCGCAGAGGACCACCAGCCATTGACTCATTCCAAGGTTGGCACCCCAATGCCAGACAAGCGTAGGCAGCAGAACACGAATGGACTGCCCGCCAAGCAGGAGGGTGAGAGCAGTGAGAATTAGGGCCGAGTATTTCACGCGCGCACCGATGTCGAGGCTCTTGAACTATTGAGCGCCCTGATGACTGCTTCGGCGGAGTTCCATTTCCCAGGTCCTTCGAGACGGTACTGTGCTGCCGTCAATGGTCCCAATAGTAGTCGTAGAATTAACTTAGGATGACGTCGCAACTTGGGTTGGACGCCGATAGTCCTGGCGACATCATCCATATAATCTAGCAACTGGACGCGCATTAGATGAGCTCCCTTCTGTGTACACAGAGCACGACGCCTGCGAACCTCTTCCCACATCTGCATTGACGAGGGCAGCCTGCCGGCGCCAGCGAATACACGGCCCACCCATCGTGCCTGTAGCTCTGCGACAGGCAAAAGCGGCCCGCCGACAATACAATACCCGATGAAGGCCAGGTTGGAGAAGTTTGGATGAAAGACGTGCTTGTATAAGTCGACTGTGTCGCCCGCAGGCTGAATGATAGAATCATCAAGGAAGGGAAAAGTTACTGTATACCCGGTGCAGTAAACGAGCGCGTCCGCGTGGGCTCGATTACCATCTGCGAAGACGACGTGGTTTCGCTGAAGCTGCGTGATCTTTGGCCTGGCGACAATCGCTCCGGACATGATGCGAGAGAGTATTTCGGAATCAGGGGTAAGACGGGCTCGCCAGACATCGAATTCTGACACTGGAAACCCCCACGAGTCGCTCGGATCGTTGATGCTCATCTGTCGATACGCCCGGAGGATGAGACGTCGGAAGAGGACCATTCGGACGCGATAGGGAATAAGCGCGCTAAGACGTGTAAGCTGATGATCGTATGGTCGGTTATTGATGTAGTGCGGAATGAACCATGCACCTCTTGTCGTGCTTATCATCACCTGACGTGCGACCTTGCTCAATTCTACGGCGATGTCGGCCCCACTACTGCCTACTCCTACGACCACGATGTCTTTGCCCTCATAGCCGTCCGGTCCCCGATATCGTACGCTATGCAAGGCGGTCCCTTGATAGAACTCAGAGCCGGGAATCTGTGGAATGGCAGGGTGGCGGTAGAGTCCGCTACATATCACAACGGCATCAAAGATTTCCTTTGTTACGCCATTTGCGAAGCGATAACTCACTTCCCACTGTCCGCCTGCGGTTGGTACTACTGTCACGACCGTCGTGTTTAGCCTGATACGCTCACGTAAGCCAAAGTGATTGGCGTAGTCATTCAAGTATTGAAGTATGTCAGTTCGTGGTGGGAAATCGGGCAATTGGTCCGGAAACGGAAAATCCGAGAATGCCATTATCTGTTTGGAAGTGTTGGTCCGCAAAGAGCGGTATGCAGGTCCACCACCATCAGCCAACTCTTCGTGATAATTCCATAGACCGCCAAGCTCTGCCGATTGTTCAAACACAGTGATGTCATGTGTTTCCTCGAGGAGACACTTGGCTGCCGTTAACCCACATGCACCTGCCCCAACGATGGCCACGCGCTTTCCACTTGTTCGCCCCAGTGAATGTTTCAAATGTATATTCATCGTTGATTCTGGCCGAGCTGATGAACTACCGTTGTGTACCTAAACCACCTGTTAATCCTACGATCGTTTTCGCGGCATGCATAGCGATTGCCATAATGGTGTGCTGGGGATTGATGCCCAGGTTCGTAGGGAAGAGGGAAGAGTCGATCACAAACAAGTTGCTTGTTCCGTGAACGGCGAAATTAGGTCCGACTACGCCATTGCTCGCCCGTATGCTCATGCGTGCGGTCCCGAACAGATGGGTCATCGCTGGTGAATAACACGCTGGATTATTCGGGCCAATCTCCAGCAAGCGTGCCTCATCGGGATTCGTCAAACGTTCTGGTAAGCCATAGATACCGGTGAGAATCTCGCGAGCGCCTGCTGCAAACAGCAGTTCAGCCGTGAAACGTAATCCCTTCCGCAAATTGGTCATGTCCTGGGGCGTCAGGTCGAATCGTATGCGGGCGCCAAAGCGCCCTTCACGGACTGTGCCGTGCGCGTGGGCGCGTAATAGCACCGCCCAAGTTGTCATGTAGCCAGACGAAGCTATCGTTGCCAGCCAGGAGCGGCCGATGCCCGGCAGGCGGGGGAACAGCGCTTCGGGAGGCAGGGCAATCGCTTCGATCTTAAAGCGGCCCTGCGTCAATTGCTGGTCTATCTCATAGCCCTGAGTGGCGCCGGACCAGAGCGTCACTTTTTCGTCGAAGATGCCAATCAGCGGCACGCCGGGCTGTCCCTGGAAATGTCGGCCCAGATGGCGGGAGCGAACGCCGCTGCGGGCCAGCAGACCGGGCGTCTGAATGGCCGAAGCCGCGACGAGGACGCCGCGGCGTGCGCGTAGTGTAAACGGCGCCTGGCGCCGCTGCCGCCGGTGAAAATGGCCCGTGACGGCGACCGCCCGATTCCCTTTCAGGATTACTTTGTCAACCCGCGCGCTCGTGAGGAGAACAGCTCCCCGGGCCGCGGCATAGGGCAGGTAGCTCACCAACATGCTCTGCTTGGCGCCATGCGGACAACCCAGGGAGCAGCGCGCAGATCCCCGGCAGCCCCACTCGTTGCGGCGCGTGGGTCCCCCTACAGCGTCAACATGCTGGGCGGCGACAGCCAACAGGCGATTATTGTGGCCCCAAAGATCGGTGGGGGTCGGCCTCGTCGAGAGCTCGCGCTCAATCTGGTCCCAGTACTCGTGCAGCTCCTCGAGGGGCAGCGCTTCACCGAGGCCATGTTCTACTTGCCATGACTGCCACACGTCTGCTGGGAGACGCCTGACAATAGCAGAATTAACAACTGTACTGCCACCAAGGCAACTTCCCTGGAGCACCGGGATAATGGCCCGTCCGTACGCCACCTGGGTGCCCATCTGGCGATAAAGTCGCCGCAAAGCGGGCCAGAGGCGATCGCCGAAGTCGGCCGTCGTAATCGCCGGACCCTCCTCCACGACGGCAATGCGCGCCCCCGACTCGGAAAGCACCCTAGCCGCGGTCGCTCCGGCCGCGCCGGAGCCGACAATCACATAGTCAAAGGTTTCATCCAGCGCGCGCCCCTCCTTTTCGCCGTCGACAATCATTAGGCCCCCTGCCGGCGCGGGTCGTCGTGTTGCCAGGGATAGCCAATGGCATCGCGTACATTGCCATCTGCGCCATAGCAGAGGCTGGCAATCGTCTTGAGAATCTGAAACATTTGCCGCAGAATATAGAAGCGGGACGCGCCCATCGCCGCCAACGCGCGTTCCCGGGTCGCACGGCCGTAAAGCGTTAGGGGCGGCGGACGCAGAATGAGCAATGGTGCCACCCAGGTCGCTACCAGAAGTACCACATGGAATCTCTGTCGCAAGGATGGCAATGACGAGCGCTCGAACTCCGCCCAGAATTTCTCGAAGCCGTCGTCGAAGAGTCCATACGGTAGAGTTGGGTGCTCCCCACCGGGAAGTAGCGTGTCCAGGATAATGCGATCACGTTTGTGAAGCATATTCGGCACCCACTCGTGAGTGCTGCTGCCAGTGGCTTTCCTCGCCAAATGAATTATATGAACATCATGATTTCGCGAA
>JAICPS010000004.1 GCA_025929715.1 Anaerolineae bacterium
GCTGAGATTCACGTTGCCCCTGACGACGCCGTTGAGATCCGCCGTATCAGGCTTAGCAACGATGGTGACCGCCGTCGCCTGCTACGTCTCACCAGCTATGCGGAAGTCGTTCTTACCGAGCAGGGGACGGACCAGCGCCATCAAGCATTCGCCAAGTTGTTCGTCGAGAGTGACTATATGCCGCAGTACGACGCGCTGCTTTTTTGTCGCCGCCGGCGATCCCACGACGAGAAGCCGATGTTCATGGCCCACATGCTCGTCGCAGAGGGAGCTTTCGAAGACAGTGTGCGCTATGAGGGTGAGCGTCTTAATTTTCTGGGCCGCAACAATAGCGCCCGCCGTCCGCAGGCGCTGGATGGTGTGTCCTGGCTTTCAGGAACAACCGGCGCCACGCTGGATCCCATCATGTCGCTCGGAAGGCAAATTGAGCTTGAGCCCTACAGCACCATTGAGCTGGCGCTGATCACCGTTGCCGCCGAGTCGCGCCGCGAAATTGAAACGCTGCTGGAACGTTATCGCTCCTGGTCCATGCTGGACCGCGTGGTGGAGCTGGCGCGGGCGCGGGCTGAATATGAACTTCAACGGATCGATCTGGGCAGCCCCTCCCTCGAACTCGGACAACAACTGCTATCACTTCTCTTCTACCCGCACCCGGCGCGGCGCGCCGCCAGTAGCACGCTGTCCGCCAATCAAAGAGGACAGCCGGGTTTATGGGCCTATGGTATCTCCGGAGACTTTCCTATTTTACTGCTCAGGCTGCGGGATGAGGCAGAGTCTGCGCTGTTAAATGAACTGCTGCGCATTCACGGCTACTGGTACAGCCGTGGCCTGAAGATCGCTCTCGTCGTTCTCAATGACCAACAGTCAAATTACGGCCAGGTGCTGCAAAATTTCATCTTCCGCGCGATTCGGCGTGCAGGCGCCGCGGATCGCCTGCAGCGGCGTGGAGGTATTTTTGTCATCAGTACCGACCAGATAGGCGACGACGAGCGGCTTCTGTTGCAGGCGGCGGCTCGTGTAAATCTGGATGGCGCGCAAGGGAGTTTGAGCCAGCAGCTTGCCGGCATCTATGATCAGCCCACGCGCCTACCTGCGTTGGAGCCCACCATGGCGCCGCAAGAAGAACTTTCTGAGCTGTCCCGCCCGGGCGGTCTTCTTTTTGATAACGGCTTCGGTGGTTTCAGTCCCGGCGCTGAAGATCACACACCGGGCAGGGAGTACGTTATCTACCTGCGGCCGGGCCAGGCGACTCCCGCGCCCTGGATCAACGTCATTGCCAATCCCGACTTTGGCTTTCTGGTTTCGGAGAGCGGAGCTGGGTTCACCTGGTCAGAAAATAGTGGCGAGAACCGGCTAACGACCTGGCGTAACGATCCGGTCGCCGACCAACCTTCCGAGGCGCTTTACCTGCGCGATGAAGAAACCGCGGCCGTGTGGTCGCCCACGCCACAACCCGCGCCGGCTGCAGCACCGTATCTGATACGTCACGGCGCAGGATACACAATTTTCGAGCACCAGAGCCACAATCTCAGGCAGGAAGTACGGCTCTTTGTGGCTGCGCAAGCCCCTGTAAAGATCGTGCAGGTGCAGCTCAAGAATCTTTCGCAGCGGCAGAGGAGACTGACTGCGACCTACTATGCCGAGTGGGTGCTGGGTACAGGGCGCGAGATTACACAACAATACTTGATTCCCGAATACGTTGGTGATTGCAATGCCCTTCTCGTGCGCAACCCCTATAACGTCGAGTTTGGGCAGCGCGTGGCCTTTCTTGCCACCGGCCGCGAGCCACACGGCGTCACCGCCGACCGTATCGAGTTCCTGGGGCGCCTCGGTTCGTTGCAACGTCCGGCTGCTTTGCAGCGCGTCGGCCTCGAAAATGCTGTGCGCGCCGGTTTCGATACCTGTGGCGCAATGCAGTTGCATGTCGATCTCGCCCCGGGCGCAACAGAAACCGTCTACTTTGTCCTGGGACAGGGCGGCAGTCGCGAACAAGCCCTGCAAATATTGGGCCGCTTCCAAGAGGCGGATCAAGTAAACGCCGCCTGGGACCAGGTCCATGATCTTTGGGAGAATATTCTGCAAACGGTGCAGGTTGACACGCCCGATCCGGCTATGAACCTTCTATTAAATCGCTGGCTCCTCTATCAGGCGTTGTCCTGCCGTGTTTGGGGGCGCAGCGCGCTCTACCAGTCCAGCGGCGCCTATGGGTTCCGCGATCAACTGCAAGACGTGATGGCGCTCGTCCACGCCTGCCCGCAGTTGGCGCGCGAGCATATCCTGCGCGCCGCCCGCCACCAGTTTGAGGACGGCGACGTGCTGCACTGGTGGCACCCTCCGTCTGGTCGTGGTGTCCGCACCCGTATCAGCGACGACCTTCTCTGGCTGCCTTTTGTCACCGCTCACTACGTTGCCGCCACCGGGGATACAGCGATCCTTGAGGAGCAGTTACCGTTCCTTAAAGGAAAGCTGCTGGGCGAAGATGAAGAGGAACGATATGGTCATTACGCGCACACGACGGAAACATTTTCGCTCCTCGATCATTGCGTGCGTGCGTTGTATAAGGGAATGACCGTCGGCGAGAATGGCCTGCCCCTCATCGGCGCCGGTGATTGGAACGACGGCATGAATCGCGTTGGCATCGAAGGCCAGGGCGAGAGCGTGTGGCTGGGCTTTTTTTTGTATGCCGTCTTGCAGGATTTCGCCGATCTCTGCGAGCAGATCGACCAGAGCGAATATGCCATGACGTTCCGCGAACGGGCAGAAGCATATCGCCAGGCGCTGGATTTCAACGCCTGGGACGGCGAGTGGTACCGCCGCGCCTACTACGACGATGGGTCGCCGCTGGGCTCCCGTCAGAGCAATGAGTGCCAGATCGACGCCATTGCTCAGTCGTGGAGCGTGCTGTCTGGCGCAGGGGACGCTGAACGACGAACAGAGGCCATGGCTGCCGTGGAACGGCGCCTGATAGACTGGGATGACCGTCTGCTTCTCCTTTTTACGCCGCCTTTCGATCAGACGCGCAAAGATCCCGGCTATATCAAGGGCTACCCGCCGGGCATCCGCGAGAATGGAGGCCAGTATACGCACGCAGCAATATGGACAATATGGGCTTTTGCCGAAATGGGGCAGGGAGAGAAGGCCGAAGCCTTATTCCGCCTCGCAAACCCCATCTACCATGCCGAAACGCAGGAAATGGCGCTCAATTATAGGGTCGAGCCCTACGTCATCGCCGCCGACGTCTATGGGGTTGAACCCCATACGGGTCGCGGCGGCTGGACCTGGTACACCGGCTCCAGCGGCTGGATGTATCGCCTGGGCGTTGAGGCCATTCTGGGCGTGCGCCGCCAGGGCAACGCCCTACGCATCAAGCCCGCAATCCCCGCGCATTGGCCAGGCTACAGCCTAATATACCGTTTTGGGGGCGCAACGTATCACATCAAAGTACTGAACGCTGGCGAGCAGGGACAGAATGCCGTCGTCACTCTGGATGGCGAACGCCTGGCCGATGGGCTGATTCCATTGCGTGATGATGGGCGGGAGCATATCGTGCAGGTGCGACTGGCGGCATGACTGTGCCCGTTGTAGCGTAGGCTGCCAGCCTGCGTTCGGCGCACAAGCAGGACGTTTTACCAAGATGCTATTCGAATCTGGACAGAAGATCGTATTCATCGGCGACAGCATTACCGATACTGGCCGGCGAGGGCCCAGCGTCCCTTACGGCGCGGGCTACGTCGACCAGGTACGCAGCTTCATCATGGCCCGTTACCCTGAACGCCGGCTCAATTTTGTTAATCGCGGCGTCAATGGCGACACAACTCGCAATCTACTCGCTCGCTGGCAAACGGATGTGATTGCGGAGCAACCTGATTGGCTTTCGCTCATGATTGGCATCAACGATGTCTGGCGCGCTTTTGGCGGTGACGCGCACCAGGCGGTCTCACTGGACGAGTATGCTGAAAACCTGCGACATTTGATTGAGCTGACCGCTGTAAAGACCAATGCGCGCCTGATCTTACTTACCCCATACATGATCGAACCGCAGCGCCAGAATCCCATGCGCGCACAGATGGATCGCTTTGGCGACGTGGTCAAGTCAGTGGCGGGCGAGGCTAGTACGCTGCTGGTCGACACCCAACAAGCGTTCGATGACGCGCTGCGAAATACCACGTCACGCGACTGGGCCAACGATAAGGTGCATCCCAACGGGCCGGGACATGCCGTCATTGCCCTGGCTTTTCTGCGCGCCGCTGGTTTTGAGTTATAACAGGCAAAAGGAGCAAACCCATGATTTCCAAAATAGCTTTTGGTCGAACCGGCCATATGAGCACGCGAACGCTCTTCGGCGCGGCCGCCCTCAGCGAGGTCACACAGGAGGAGGCGGATCGCACGATGGAGCTGCTGATCGAGTATGGCGTCAACCACATCGATACTGCAGCCAGCTACGGCGACTCGGAGTTGCGGCTAGGCCCGTGGATGGAACGCGAGCGCGCACGCTTCTTTCTTGCGAGTAAGACAGGAGAGCGGCGTTACGAACAGGCGCGCAACGAGATCCACCGTTCCCTGGAACGACTGAGGGTGGATCAGATAGACCTGATCCAGTTGCACAACCTGGTCGATGCGCAGGAGTGGGAAGTGGCGCTGGGGCCGGGTGGAGCGCTGGAAGCGGCTTATGAAGCGCGCGCGCAGGGATTGGTGCGCTTCATTGGCGTGACCGGGCATGGCACCGAAGTCGCCATGATGCACCAGCGCAGCCTCGAGGTGTTCGATTTTGACTCCGTCTTACTGCCCTATAGCTACGTGATGATGCAGAACCCACAATATGCGGCCGATTTTGAAACATTGATGCAAACGTGCCAGGCTCGAAACATCGCCGTACAGACGATAAAGGCCGTCGTTCGCCGACCCTATGGCGACCGCCAGCGCACTCACGCCACCTGGTACGAGCCGTTCGTGGAGCAAGGAGCGATCGATCGCGAGGTTCACTGGGTGTTGGGCAGGCCGACTTTTTTCTTGAACACGCCGGGTGATATCCACGTACTGCCTAAGGTGCTTGATGCGGCGGCCCGTTTCCAGAGTCGCCCGACAGATGCAGAGATGGACGCACTACACGAGCGCCTGGGCGTGGAACCGCTGTTTGTGCACGGCGAAGCGCCGTAGCTGCGCGTTCGCCTGAACGCGTTTCACGGGGTGCGCGCCATTTTTGTTGACAAAAGGAAAAGAGGAGAGAATTTGGCAGGTCGACAAGTGGCGGGTGGCAAAGGAGGAAGGAGATGAGCGAGCAGCAGGACAAGTGGCAAGAGTTACAGGAAGAGATCAGCAAAGCGGTAGCGGCCTGGCGAAAACGGCACCCGACGGCGACGCTCAGCGAAATCGAAGATATCGTGGATAGGCAGCTGGCACCGCTGCGGACGCAGATGGTAGAAGATTTGGCACAGGAGCAGCCTGCAGATCGCCGCTCGCCCAGTAGGCCAGCCCCAAAAGCGCCGTCGTCGTGCCGCGCTCGTAATAGCCATCCTCCTGCAACAGCTCGAGCGCCTGGCGGGCCTGGCAGACGGTGCCAGGTATGTCGTCGAGCGCCTGCGCGCGATAGGCGCGAGCATTGGCAATCGTCGCGCGTAGCGAGTGATACTGCGCTTCGTCGGCCACGACCATTGGGACGCCGTCTTTTTCGGTCGCCGGGATTCGCGCGCTTTCCGCCTCGTCCTTGGCCTCGTCCAGCCAGCGCTCCGCCTCCTGCAGATAGGCCTCGGCGACGTCATACTCGCCGCCATCGAGGTGGGCCCAGGCAGAGACGACGCTCAGTACGGGCCTGGCGTGGAACAGGGAATCGGGCAGCGCCCTTACACAACGAAGCACGGTTGCTTCCTGGCGACGCCTGCGCATGGCCGGCCAGGTCCGCTCGACCAGCGCCGCCGCTCGCTCGAAATCGGCGCCGGCCAGCGCATGACGGATGGCATCCGACGGCAAGTCATTTTGCTCGTACCACGCGCTCGCCCGCCGGTGCAGGTTGGGGACCTGGGCGGGCTGCTCCTTCAACAGCCGGGCGCGCAGGACCTCGGCAAACAAGTGGTGATAACGATACCAATGGCGCTGCGCGTCCAGCGCAATGACAAACAGGTTGCCGCGCTCCAGAGCCTCCAGCATCTCTTCGCCGGCTTGCTCGCCTTTAGCGCCGCGTCGGCGCCTAAACGCACGGCGTCGCACAGCGGTCCGCTCAAGCGGTCGAGAAGGGCGGTCTGTAGCAAGAAGCTGCGCACGGGTTGCGGCTGGCGCCGCAGTACCTCTTCAAGCAGGTAGTCGATGACGAAACGGTGGCTGCCGGTGAAGGCCTGGATGAAGCCGGCGCTGTGGCCCTCATGTGCAGACAGGTCACCCTGCAGCGCAAGGGCAGCCATCTGCAGCCCGGCGACCCAGCCCTCGGTGCGGGTCTCCAGCGCGGCGACGTCGTCGGCCGAGAGGTTCAGGCCCATCACCTGGTTGAGGAAGGCGGCGGCTTCCTCGGGCGTGAAGCGCAGGTCGGCGGCGCGCAGCTCGGCCAGCTTTCCCCGAGCGCGCAGCCGCGCCAGGGGCAGCTGTGGGTCGGAGCGGCTGGCAATGACCAGGTGCATGGCTGGTGGCAGGTGGTCGATCAGAAAGGTGAGGGCATCGTCGATGGAGCGGTGCTCGATGAGGTGGTAGTCGTCCAGGACGAGAATGAACGCTTGAGCACTCTCCACGACTTCATTGATGAGGGCCGTGAGGAACAGCTCGACCGGCCGAGGCTGTGGCTCTTGTAGGAGCCCCAGGGCCGCGGCTCCCACGTCGGCGTCCACGGTTTGCAAAGCGGCGACCACGTACGTCCAGAAGCGGGACGGGTCATTGTCGCCGGCGTCGAGCAACAGCCAGGCGACGTCGACGTCGGGCTCGAGTCGGCGGCAAGCGGCGATCCATTCGCTGGCCAGCGTGGTCTTGCCAAAGCCGGCCGGGGCGGAAATGAGGCTTAGCTTGTGTGCAAAAGCTCCGTTCTGGCGCAGACCGGCGTTCAGCCGCTCAACCAGGCGCGGCCGCGGCACGCGGTTGGGCCGGGGGATATATAGCTTTGTCTTTAACAGGCGCTCGGTCACCCAGACATTATGTACACCTCGATACGGCCGGCACCTAATAGAGGGGGACTAGGAACAAGTTGTCAGCTCGGGCCGGTCTCCCCCTCCGGTGGGGCGGGTGGGTCATTTGACCCAATAGAAGACCGGCCACAGCAGCATTACGTTCTCCCGCATTAGGGTCTGTTGGCCATGGCAACCGCGCTCAACCAGCGGGCGCTGGGCTTGACGGTCCGTTGTTGCGTGCAGCGGTCGACGGTTATGATGCCGAACGTGGGCCGGTAACCAAGCAACCACTCGAAGTTGTCGAAAGCAGACCAGGCAAAGTAACCGCGCACATCTAGGCCGTCTTGTAGACAGGCTGCTACAGTTTGCAGGGCAGCCTCGTAGTAGGCCAGGCGGCGCTCGTCGTCTTCGGTTCCGATGCCATTTTCAGTCACGATCAGGGGCACGTCGGCGACCTCATGGGCGCGGCGCAGGGTCGCGCCAATGGCCTGGGGCCAGAATTCGTAATCCATCTGCGTTAGCTCCACGCCTTCCTCTGGCCCTAAAATGCCCTCCGCGCCATACCGTTCGCGGGTATAGGTTTGCACGCCGACAAAATCATCTTCGCGGGCGGCTTCCAGGAAAACGTCCTGCAATTCATGGCGCATCCTGTCGCGCACCTCTTCGCCGCCGGGTAGGGCCTGCATATCGGACATCGCAATCGTCAGGCCAACGGGAAGTGAAGGCCGTTCGGCCTTGATTGCCGCCCGCGCCTGGTGGTGAGCCGCCAGAATGACGTCCCGCGCCTCAGCCGTGCCGGCAAACATGAAGGGGGCAAACTGTTGAGGCGTGGTGTGCAGCGCGTGGGCCGATTGGCGGATGAACGTCTCGCCGGGTCCGCCAGCCATCCACAGCATCGCAGACATGCGTGGGATGTTCACTTCGTTGATCGTGCACACCATCTCGGCGAGGTCGCCTAGGTGCTGTGTGACTTTCTGGCTGTAGCGGGCGAACTTGGCAGCCATGTCCATATCCTGCCAACCGCCCTGTGCGATCAGCCAGCGCGGTGACGTAAAATGATGGTAGGTCAACACAGGCTTCAGACCATGCGCCAGGCAAGCCTCGCACATGCGGCGATAGTGATCCAGGGCGGCAGTGGAGAAGCGGCCGTCTTCCGGCTCTACACGCGCCCACTCCACCGAAAAGCGGTAGCTGTTGAAGCCCAAACTGGCCAGGAGGGCAATGTCTTCGCGATAACGGTGGTAATGGTCAATGGCGTCGCCCGACGGCTCGGCAAAGACAGTATCGGGCAGGTGTTCCATGACCCAGAAATCGCTGTTGGCGTTGTTACCTTCTACTTGGTGCGCAGCCGTGGCCGTGCCCCATAGAAATTCTGGCGGAAATTGGTGGTTCATGTTGTTATCCTTTATGTGGTTATTGTGGCGTGGCGACGGTCCGGCGCCTGAGCGGCTAAAGCCGTTGCTGCAAGCTAGCGGACTTGGTTTGCATAACGTTAGTAGCCCAACGATTGCCCGCTTACACTGTTTACCTGCGCGAGTAGCAGATCCACAATGTCTTCGGCAGGCTGTGTTAGGGTATCCTCCTGAAAATAGAGAATGTTTAGCAGGGGCATGTCGAGCAAGAACCCGGTGGGATCGATGCCGGTGCTTATGCCGCCGTTCTCGTCCGTGCCGCCAAAAATGCGGTGCAGCTGCGAGGCCAACTGGCGGTACATGGGCTCGAAGGTGATTCGGCCACGCGGATCTTCCAGCCAGTCTCGGATGGTCGATTCACGATGCAAGACAGACGGGAGTTGCAGCGTCGATTCCACCGTCACGGTGACGGTGCTGCGAATGTCAGCGGCGGAGGTCCCGATCAGAAAGTCAAACTGGCCGCTTTCTGTGACCCAGCGCTGATAAGCGGGGTTGTAGAAGGCAAAAGCGCGGAAGTCGAGGGCGATGGCCACGGTTTAGTTTGCCCCGGTTGCAGTTCGACCTTAGCAAAGCCCTTCAGTTCCTTGAATGGCCGCAGCAAGCGTGCCTCATGGTCGTGAACATACACCTGCACCACTTCCTTGCCGGCCACCGCACCCGTATTGGTCACGTCCACAGAAACGGTCACGCCGTCGACATCGCGGAATACAGCCGCCGAAGCGCGCGCGTTGGCGTAAGCGAAGGTCGTGTAGCTCAGTCCATGGCCAAAGGGGAACTGGGTCGGCGCCCCCTTGGCGTCGTAGTAGCGATAGCCGACGAACAGACTTTCACTATAGCGCACCTCGCCATTTTCTCCGGGAAAGTGGAGATATGCCGGGGTATCGGCCAGTTTGATGGGGAATGTTTCGGCAAGCTTACCGGAGGGATTGGTTTTGCCAAAGAGGATGTCGGCAATGGCGCCGCCGCCGGCCTGTCCCATCATCCATGCTTCCAGGACGGCGGCCGTGCCGTCGATCCAATCATGCATGGTAATGGGCGCCCCGTTGTTGAGAATGACGACGGTGCTAGACTGCACGGCCGTGACGGCCTGAATCAATGCGACTTGATGCGCGGCCAGGTCCAGATCGGCGCGGTCGTAGCCCTCCGACTCCTTGAACGCGGGCAGGGCAACGTATAACAGCGCCACGTCGGCGGAGCGCGCAGCGGCCGTTGCTTCGTCAATCAGATCCTGTTGGAAGCAATCGTCTTCACGGTAACCGGCAGCAAAATACAACGTTGCTTTTCCGGCCAGCTTTTGCAGCTCGGCAAAGGGAACGTCGACCTGCGTGGGGTTGATGTGCGAGCTGCCGCCGCCCTGGAAGTGCGGTTCCTGCGCGGCCCGGCCAATGACGGCAATCCGCTGCGGGTTTTTAAGAGGCAGCAGGCCATTGTTCTTGAGCAAGACCATGCCTTCGGCCGCCACCATTCGCGCCAGGGCATGGTGGGAGGCAACGTCGAAATCGCCGCCCTTGGGCGTTTGCGCCGCACGCCCCACGACCTCCACGATGCGGCGAACCGAACTGTCGAGCACCGCTTCGTCCAGGATGCCGTCACGCACCGCGGCGATGAGCGCGTTCACCCGCGTTTGTTTAGGGCCGGGCATCTCCAGGTCCAGGCCAGCCTTCAGCGCTGCCACGCGGTCGTGAACGGCGCCCCAGTCGGAGAGCACAAGGCCGGCAAAGCCCCATTCGTTCTTGAGGATGTCGGTGAGCAGGCGACGGTGTTCAGAGGCGTACGTGCCGTTCACTTTGTTGTAGGCACACATTACCGTCCAGGGTTTGGCTTTGGTCACGGCCTTTTCGAACGCCGGTAAATAGATCTCGCGCATGGCGCGCTCGTCAACTTCGGCGCTGATCGAAAAGCGCTCGAATTCCTGGTTATTGGCAACAAAATGCTTCAGCGCTGTGCCCACACCCTTGCTTTGGATGCCGTCAATCAGGCCGGCCGCCATCTCTCCGGCCAAATAAGGGTCTTCGGAGAAGTATTCAAAGTTGCGCCCGCACAGAGGTGAGCGCTTAATGTTGACGCCGGGGCCCAGGATCACGTCGACCCCTAGTGCAATCGCTTCTTCTGCCAGGGCCTGCCCCATCTCATATAACAAATCGGGATCCCAGGTGGCGGCCAGGCAAGAGGCGGTAGGAAAGCACGTTGCGGGCAGGCTCTGATGGGCCGCAGCGTGCCCATCGGGAATGCGACGAATACCGTGCGGACCGTCAGCGACGAGCACCTGCGGGATGTTGAGACGCGGCAGGGAGGTCGTAGTCCAGTTGCTGGCGCCCGTACATAATGCCGCTTTTTCCTCCAGGCTCATATGCGCCAAAATCGCTTGAGTATCAGACATGGTAGCCTCTTATGTGCGCCTTTACGTCCAATGCCCTTCACTCCTTTTGGATGTCGGTAAACGAGTCGTACACGGAGCGAATGCGCAACGCGGACTCCGCCCGGGGCAGATCCCAGCCTGAGGGCAGCGGGCAGGTTATGGCGACGGTCCGGTTGGCAGCCAAATCGAAGATGTTATCGCTAAATACCACGTCTGCGTCGTCCAGCGAGAGTTCGACCAGCCTCGCCAGGGAACGACAGGACAGTTCAACATGCAGCTGCTCGCCTTCGCTGCGACAAACGGCGCTCAACCGTGGATCGACAAGCGTGAGGTGCTTTGTGGGCGCGAAGTAGGCCGTCTGCCAGGCGACGCGGGCATCACCCTGCCACAGCTCGGAGACAAAAACCAGGTTGCGGCGGTTGTCGTCGTTCACCTGAACGCTAAAGTCGAAGGTGTTGGCGGCAGTCGTCGACAGCGGCGGCACTTGCATTGCCTGCTCACCCGCCGCCAGCCTGTCACCGTCCAACGTTTCCAGCTGCCAGCGGATGCTGCCGTTCCATGCATCGCAGCGGTCATTGGTGATGTACAGGCTTTGGCGCGGCGGATCATCTTCGATGGAGAACAGCAGGGGCGCGTAGAAGCGCCGGGCGGCATAGTGCAGGGCCTTCCAACGACCGAAATAGTCGAGGCTGGACCAAGAGGCGACGGGCCAGCAGTCGTTGAGCTGCCAGTAGAGCGTGCCCGCCACGCGGTCGCGATGCCGCCGCCAATGCTCCACGCCATAGCGAATGCCTTCCGCTTGCAGCACCATGCTGAGGTAAACCAGCGATGGGAAATCTTTGGGCAGGCGGAAGGTATCGAGCATCTGGCTGACCATCAAACTGTTGCCGCTGTCGTTCTTCTGGTGCTGCTCCATGATGTAGGAGGTCATGTTCCAGTCGGCTTCCCCGGCAAAGGCGCGAATCGTGGCCAGCGGCGGCAGCGCCTGGAAACCGAACTCGCTCATGAAGCGGGGGAATTGCGTGCGATAGGCGGTGAACGGCTTACGACCGTGCCACACGTCCCAGTAGTGGGCATCGCCCTGCCGCTGGCCGTTGGGATCGACAACTGGCGTATCAGACGAGGGCGAGCTGGGCCAGTAAGGGGTATCGGGGTCCAGAGTCGTGCTCCAATCGGCCAGAGTGTGGTGGAAGAAACGGTCGTAGGCCAACTTCATGTCGGCCAGATCGGGTCGCGTCCAGCCCCAGTCGACCCAGCCCCACTCCATCTCGTTGTTACCGCACCACAGCGCCAGGCTGGCGTGGTGGCGTAAACGGCGCACGTTTTCGGCCACCTCAACCCGCACGTTTTCCAGGAATTGCGGATCGTCCAGGGGATAGACGCTGCAGGAAAAGATGACGTCCTGCCAGACCAGGATGCCATATCTGTCGCAGAGATCGTAGAAGCGGTCTTCCTCATAAAAGCCGCCGCCCCAGACGCGCAACATGTTGTGGTGTGTCGCCGCCGCGTCGCGAATGAGCGCTTCCAGCTGCTCATCGCTTATACGCGTGGGGAAGGAATCCGCCGGAATCCAGTTCGACCCTTTGGCGAAGATGGGCACGCGGTTGACGATGAATTCAAATGAGCGCCCCCATTCGTCTTCTTCCTGGCGCAGGGTGATAGTACGCAGGCCAAGCCGGTACGTGCGGTTGTCGAGCACCTCTGCACCCTGAAGCAGGCTCACCTCAACCTGGTACAGCGGCTGCGCGCCATAGCCGTTGGGCCACCACATTTGTGGGCGAGAGATGGGCACGCCGAGGACGGTTGCAGCCGCCGGGGAAACGGCCGTCTCGGTCGTCAGCTTTGCACCATCCGGCCCGGCAACACGGACCCGGGCGGTCAGGCGCTCGCCTGAACCCTGCGCCACCGTCAGAGCAACCGACACGTCGACGTGCCCTTCACGGTGGCTCTGCCGCACGTGAACGTCGTCCAGGCGCGGCCCCGGGCCGGCTTCCAGCCGAATATCCTTCCAGATGCCAATCGGAGGCAGCTGCGGACCCCAGTCCCAGCCGAACTGGCAAGGCGCTTTGCGCAAATAGGGGCCGCCGGGGATGGCCTGCGAGACACCGGGCAGCGGGCGTTCCGATTGTTTCTCCGCGATGTACCGTATAGGGGAAGCGAATGTGATGTGCAGTTCGTTGTCCCCGGGCTGTAGCAACGCTTTCACGTCCCAGCGGTACTGGCGAAACATGTTGTCCGTGTGGCCGAGTAGATGGCCGTTCAGCGCCACCGTCGCCAGGGTATCGAGGCCGTCACACACCAGCCAGATGCAGGGCTGCACGAACAGGTCGGGCGTGACTGCGTACCGGGTGCGGTACTCCCAGCCAGTTTCGGCAACCCACTGCACCTTTCTTTCATTGTCGCCAACAAAGGGGTCCGGTATGCGGCCTAAGGCCAGTAGATCGGTGTGCACGCCGCCGGGGACGGTCGCCGGCAGCCATTCGTCTGTCTCAAGTTGGCGGAAACGCCACGCTGAAGTCAAAGATTGAGTTTTCATGTCCGCAGCCTTGAGCGCGAGGGCGAGAGCCGGATGAAAGGCTCTCGCCTGGGCTCGCCCCTCTATTTCTCGGCGTGGGTCCGTTGCAGCAAGCCGGCAACGATGTCTTCGGGATGCATCGGCAGCGCGCTCTGCTGGAACATCAGCACGCTCACCAGCGGCATATCTTGGAACATGTCCATCATGTCCAAGCCGATGGCGCCGTCACTTCCATTCTGGTCGCCGTCGCCGCCGAACATCTGGCGCGCCGCGGATTCCATTTCTGCATAGAAAGGACCAAAGACGGCATTGCCGCGCGGGTCGGCCAACCACTCACAAACCGTGGATTCCTCGTCCAGCAGGCAGGGTAGGTCCAGCGTGGATTCAAGGGTCACGGTCAAGGTGTGGCGAATGTCCGCGACGGAAGCCGCGAGCAGCAAGTCGAAAGCGCCGTCTTCGGTGATCCACTGCTTGTATTCGGGGTGATAGTAGGCAAAAGCGCGGAAATCGAGCGCAATGGAAACGGTTTTAGTCTCGCCCGGCTGGAGCTCTACCTTGGCGAATCCTTTCAACTCCTTCTGCGGGCGCACCAGGCCCGATTGTTGGTCGTGGACGTACACCTGCACAATCTCCTTGCCCGCGACCTCTCCGGTGTTGGTCACAGCTACGGATACGGTCACGCCATCCACGTCCTTGAAGGTCGTCGCCGATACCTGCGGATTGTTGTACGAGAAAGTGGTATAGCTGAGCCCGTAGCCAAAGGGGAAAAGGACCGGCATTTGCTTAGCATCATAGTAACGGTAGCCGATGAATAGCCCTTCGCCATAGTTCACTTTGCCCACGCCGCCAGGCCAATTGAGGTACGCAGGCGTGTCCGCCAGCTTGAGCGGGAAGGTTTCGGCCAGTTTGCCAGAGGGGTTCACCTTGCCAAAAAGGATGTCGGCAATGGCTGCGCCGCCGGCCTGGCCCATCATCCACGCCTCCAGAACGGCGGCGACGTCGCCAAGCCAGGCGCTCATGGCCACCGGCGCGCCGTTGTTGAGCACGACGATAGTTTGGGGCCGGACGGCGGCGACGGCCTTGATCAGCGCCACCTGCTGCTAGGTCAGATCCAGGTCTTTGCGATCGTATCCTTCCGATTCTTTGGAAGGGGGCAGGGCTATGTACAGGATGGCCACGTCGCTCGATTGGGCCAACGACACCGCCTCGTCAATCAAATCCTGATTGAAAACGTCCACGGGTAGGTAACCCTCGGCATAGAGCAGTTCTGCCTCTGTGGCCCGGGCCTGTAGTTCGGCGAACGGTACGGCAACTTTCGTGGGGTTGATGTGCGAGCTGCCGCCGCCCTGGAAGTGGGCGTGCTTGGCGGAATGGCCGATGACGGCGATGCGCTTCTGTCCCTGCAGCGGCAGAATGCCGTTATTCTTGAGCAGCACCATGCCTTCGGCGGCAACGCGTCGCGCCAGCTCGTGATGCGCGTCGACGTCAAACTCACCGCCCTTCGGCGTCTCCGCGGCCTTGAAGACAATGCGCAAAATGCGCCGCACGGACTCGTCCAACATTGCCTCGTCCAGTTTTCCGGAACGTACGGCGGCAACGACCTCCTCGACGTGGCGGTCTTGCGGGCCGGGCATCTGCCAGTCCAATCCGCCTTTCAGCGCTGCTACGCGATCGCGCACGGCGCCCCAGTCTGAGACGACCAGGCCCTCAAAGCCCCACTCCCGTTTGAGGATGTCGTTTAGCAAGGCCCGGTGCTCGGAGGCAAACGTGCCATTGACCTTGTTATACGAGCACATCACGGTCCACGGTTTCGCCTGTTTGACTGCTTTTTCAAAAGCGGGCAGATAAATCTCGCGCAAGGTGCGCTCATCCACTTCCGCGCTGATGATGAAGCGCTGGAACTCCTGATTATTTGCGGCGTAGTGCTTGAGCGATGTGCCGACGCCTTTACTTTGCACGCCGTCGATGTAACTGGCAGCCAGCTCGCCAGCCAGATAAGGGTCTTCGGAGAGGTACTCAAAGTTGCGGCCGCCGAGCGGAGAACGTTTCATATTGGCGCCGGGGCCGAGAATCACGTCTACGTTCAGCGCAAGGCACTCCTGCGCCAGCGCTTCACCTTCGCGGCGCATCAAATCGACGTCCCAGGTGGAAGCGAGGCAGGATGCAGTGGGGAAGCAAGTGGCGGGCAGGCTCTCGCTGGCCATATCGTTGAGATCGGGCAAGCGCCGCACGCCGTGCGGCCCATCCGAAACGATCATTTCTGGCACGCCCAGCCGCTCCACGGGCGTAGACGACCAGGCGCTGGCGCCTGTACAGAGGTCCGCTTTCTCTTCGAGCGTCATTTGTTCGATTATTGATTGGATATCCATCATGGTTTCCTTTGAAGCTGCGTTTCCTTCCAGATTGCCTGCAAGGCGCGATAATTTAAGAGAATGATGCCTTCTTCTTTGATAACATCTTTGGTTTGCTGCGAAGTCAGAAAGTCAAAATCTGTCTGTCGGTTGTAGCTGCCACCAGGGTCTATCGTCTGCAACTCGGCGTTGTCCACACCAGGATGGACGGCCCATTCGCTGAGGCCGGCCGGTAAGTTGCGCAATAGCTCAACATAGAGATCAGCTTTAGTCGCCGGATCGACCAGGTAACTATCCAATAGGTCGTAATCGTTGGCCGGCAGACCTTGATTTTGCACTTGCTCGCCCCACGATTGATCGGCGACTCGTAGCGCCAACCCGTACTCTCTTGCGAGCCCGAGCATCAACGCCGAAATATCCTGGCGGTTTTTTAGGCGAAGCGCGTGCCAGTCGAGGTGTGTGGGCTGCAGTCCCGCCGCTAGGACGGCTTCGATCTGCGCCCTGAATTCCGTTTCCAGCTCGTCAAAACTGACGTGGGCAAGGAATTCAGGCATCTGCTGAAAGTTGTGAAACGTGCCTTCCGCATTTAGGAGGGTTGGCACCCGTTCTCGTGGCGTCAGCGGGCCCCAACGATATTCTTCCCAATCGGAGATGGCCGTAAGATGGACGCCAAAAGGAATCTCGGGATGATCGGCCAGGAAGTGCATGGCATGCAAAGCCCAGGGGCAGGGAACCATCAAGGTTGTAGACTGGGCAATGCCCTCCTGCAGCGCGCCGAAAATGGCCGCGTTTACAGCATGGCACATCCCAAAATCGTCGGCATTAATGATCAGCAGACGAGCATCGGCCGGATAACCCAACAGCCGGTTTGTCTGGCCCTGGAGTGCCTCATTGCTTAAACGGTTGAAAGATCCCATTCTTCGTAGATCTTGGGAACGTCGCTGATCAGGCGTTTGGTGTATGGCTCCTGCGGTTTCAGGATCACGTCGTCGGCGGAGCCGCTTTCCACGAAGCGGCCTTTTTCCATGATGTAGACGGTGTCAGAGACGTAATAGGCCAGGCCAATGTCGTGGGTGATGAAAATCGGCGTCATGCCGCCTTCGCTGCGCAGCTGCATCAACATGTCGAGGATGGTGGCACGGGAGCAGGCGTCGATCATCGAGGTCGGCTCATCAGCCACCAGTATCTTGGGCTTCAAGATGAAGACGCGGGCGAGCATGAGGCGCTGCTGTTGGCCGCCAGAAAGCTCAAATGGATACTTGTTGGTCAGCTCTTCATACTTCAGGTTGACGAAGCCGCAAGCCTCGGCCATCATCTCAACCTTCTTCTCGTGGGGCAGGCGTTTGCCGCCTATCATGTTGATACAGTCGAGGAGCACGGAGTCGATCTTGTTGAAGATGTTGTAAGAGGCAAACGGATCCTGGAAGATGGCCTGAATCTGTTTCCAGTACGCTTTTCTCTTACGGTTGGAGCTGATGTCGCGCCGTTTGCCTTGAAAGTAGATCTCGCCTTCGGTGGGGTTGATCAGTCCCAGGAGCATCTTGGCCAGGGTGGTTTTGCCGCTGCCCGATTCGCCAACAATCGAAATGACTTCGCCTTCCTTGAAATCAAAATCGACGTGATCCACGGCGACCGTCTTGCTGCGTCCCAGGCCAAACACCTTGGTCAACCCTCTGCCGCGCAAGCATGGTTTTCGTTCGTCAAGCATGTTGGGCAGCCTCCTTGGCATACATCCTTCTCAGCTCGTCTTCAGGGAAGATACAACGATAGGCGCGGCCGTTGCCGATTTCACGAAGCGGAATGGCGGTGACCGTGCATTCTGGCTTGGCATACTTGCAGCGTTCGGCAAAGCGGCAACCCGAGGGCGGGTTTTTGAGATTCGGCGGCACCCCTGGAATGGCCGTCAGTTTTGTGCTGCGCAGCCCTTCTTCAGGCACGATGATCGAGCCCATGAGGCCCTTGGAGTAGGGGTGGAGCGGGTCGAATACGGCATCGTGGGCGCTGGCTTTCTCGACGATCTGTCCGGCGTACATCACCATGATGTCGTCGGTCACATTATAGAGCAGCGGTAGCTCGTGGGTGATGAAAATCATGGCTTTGATGTACCCGATTTCCATCAAGTTGCGCAGCATCTTAATCACCATTTTCTGCGACGTGACGTCCAGCGCGGAGGAGGGCTCGTCGGCGATGAGCACCTGCGGCAAGAGGAGAACCGAAATGGCAATGACCGTGCGCTGTTTCATGCCGCCCGACAGCTCAACCGGATATTTGTGCAGCACCTCCGCGGGCAAGCCCAGCGATTCGAAGAGCTCTTTGGCCTTTTCGTAAATCGCTTTCTTGCTGACGGATGAATCGTGCGCCTGTACGACGTCTTCGACGAAGTTGATGATTCTCTGCGTGGGATTGAGCGCGTTCATCGCCGACTGGGGAATGTAAGCAATTTCGCGGCCCAGGATAGATTTGCGCACGTCGTCGGGCTTCATCTTAGAGATGTTGATGCCGTCGATGATGATCTCGCCGCTCGTGTAATGCAGGGGAGGGAAGTAATAGCCCATCAGACTGAGCGCGAGCGTCGACTTGCCGCAGCCAGACTCTCCGGCAATACCCAGCGATTTCCCTTCTTCGATTTGCAACGAGACACCATCAACCGCGTAGACGTTCTCCCTGTAGCGGGTGATATATTTCGTGGTCAGGCCCCGGACATCCAGTATCACTCTGTTCATGCTGTGCGCTATTCCCGCAGTGCCGGGTTGAACACCTGGTCCAGACCCGTATTCATCAAGTTCATGGAGAATGCAATCAGCGCGATCACGATGATGACTGGGAGGTAGGCCCACCATTTGCCCAGGATATGGGCCTGGTAGATCATCGCCCAGTTCATCATCAAGCCCAGCGTGGGCACTTCCGTCGTCTTCGGGCCGAGTCCCAGGATGGACAGTCCGGCTTCGGCCAGAATGGCGGACGAAATCTGTAGGATCAGAGCCATGACGACGTAGGAAGCAATGTAGGGCAGGATGTCGCGAAAGATGATATGCGCGATGGAATGTCCCGAGAGCTTCGACAGGTTGACGTGGTCGCGGTTGCGCAGCGAAATAACCTGCGAGCGCACGGCCCTGGCGGTCCACACCCAGGATGTGAAGCCGATCACCACGGCAATGGTGACGGCGCCGCGTTGTTCCTGGCTGATACTGAACGAAATCAGGATCAACAGTACAAAACTGGGGATAACGATGAACATATTGGTGATGAACATGAGGACGTCGTCGACGAAGCCGCCGACGTAGCCAGAAACCAGCCCCAGAATCAAGCCGATCGTGGTGGCAATGATCCCCGCCACAAAGCCGATCTTCAGCGAAACGGCCGTTGCCTTTACCAATTCTGTCAGCACATCACGGCCAAAGTTATCCGTTCCCAGCGGCAGAATGCGCACGTTAGGAATTTGGCCGACATTCACGTAAGCGCTTGGCCGAATCGTTCCGGCCGCTTCCAGTGATGCCGTTTCCTCGTTTGCATGCGCAATAATAACGTCCTCGGTGGACAGCAGCCCCTGTATTGAGCTGTTGAGCCGGATATAGTAGTTGCGGTCGGCGTTGGTCATTCCTGGAATACGCACGGTGGGATCAAAATTGCTGAACCACTGATCCAGGAGCTGTTCGGTATTGGCGATATCAATCTCACTCTCGGGAATCCCGACGCCTACCAGCCATGTCAGTATCGCCCCGCGATCTCTGTCGGCCAGGCGACCGGCGATGCGCCGCTCGGCGGCTTCGTCGAGATTGAGCGTGAAGTGAGGCGCAGAGATGCTGTCATAGACGTTGACGTAGATGCCCGGCTCGAAAAACGTCCCCTGACCGATTATGCGTAGAGGAGGCTCGGGCACGAGCAGCGGATAAATCGTCACGACCAGCAGAATCGCCACGAAAATGGCAAAACCGCTCACAAATTTGCCAGATTCAAAGACCTGTCGAAGTGTATGCTTCATAAGCGCATCCTTCCCTAGTCGGCCTGAGCCGCTTTGATGCGCGGATCGAGAATGCCATAGATTATCTCGATGATGAAGTTGGCCAGCAACGCCATGATGGTGATGATCAGGGTCGTAGCCGAAACAAGCGGGTAATCCTGACCCAGAACGGCCGTCAGGATCGTCGAGCCTAGCCCCGGATAGCTAAAGATGACCTCTGCCACCACTGCGCCAAAGAGCATGGTGCCAATGGCTAACGCCAATCCGGTAATTTGGGGCAGCATAGCGTTGCGAAAGACGTAACGGACAATCTTGCCATCTTTTATACCCATGAAACGGCTGTACTTGACATAATCGGAATTGAGCTCATAGATGGCCATTGCGCGCATGCCGATGGCCTGCCCGCCGATAGTGATCAAAACGATGGACCAGAATGGCAGCTGATAATGGGTAATGACGGACCACATGAATCGCCAACTGAAGTTGGGAATCAGATCGTAACCGTAGCCGCCGGAGGTGGGGAGCCATTTGAGGGAGACGGCAAAAATGACCAGCAAAATAATGGCCATGCCGAAAGCCGGCAAACTGCTGGCAAAAATACTGGCGGGCATGAGAATCTTGTCGAAGGTTCCCTTACGGTAGGCAGCCAGCGCGCCGAGCCAGTTTCCGATGCTCCAGCCGACGACAATGGCCGGGAACTGCAAGGCAATGGTCCAGCCGATGGACGTTCGAAGGACATCGGCCACGGTTCTGGGGTATTGGCTGAATGAGAAACCAAAGTCACCCCGGAAGACATTTCTCATATAGATAAAGAACTGTTCCACGATTGGTCTGTTGGTGCCGAACAGTTCTGTATACTGCTCGTAAATGGCCTGGACGCCGGTAGTGTTCGACATTCCCTGGGCCATCCTGGCTACGATCGCTGCCACCGGATCGCCCGGCATCAGGCGCGGCAGGGTAAAGTTCAGGATGAAGGCAACGACCAGGGTAACCAGGAACCAGAGTAGCTTGGTGAGGAAGTAATTGCGGTACCCTTTCAACGTGGCACCTCCCGCTAAAAAAACAGCCATGTCCCGTTCGTCGGGACATGGCTGTTACGATACCTTCAAGGTCTACGGATTCACCAGCTCTAGGTTATACAGACCGGCGACGCTCCAACCATCCATCAGATTGAGCGGGGGAACCGGCGGGTTGGTCCCATCGCCCTCGTAGGGGAAGTTGGTCCACACCGTTTCGTTCACCGTGTGGAACGATTGCGGGCGGTACATGAGCGTGAAGGAAGGAACCTCGGTCAGGTAAATCCGAACAAGGTCCGTGTACATTTCGCGCAGTGCGTCAGGATCCGTTTCGGCGGGAATGGCCTGGATGATTGCATCGGCATCGGGGTTAGCGTACATGCCCCAGTTGCCGTTCCAGTTGCTGGACATGCCGATGAACTCAGAGCTCATCAGCTTGCGGATACGTCCCCAGGGCTGCGTGGGCCCGGCGCCGTCGCTCCACATCATGAAGATGTCGTAGCCCTCGGGCAGAGGCGCATCAGACTTGGTCACGACCGTCTGGTAAACGGACCATTCCGGATAGTTGCTGGTGATCTCGATACCAATCTCCGCACCGGCGGCGGCGACCACCTCGATGCCGGCTTGCCAGTCGGACCAGCCGTTGGGGCAGGTGGCGACGTAGCTGAGGTTCTCGCCTTCGTACTCTCGCCAGCCGTCGCCGTCGGTATCGACGATACCTGCCTCGTCGAGCAGCGCATTGGCGCCTTCGATGTCGTTTCCAACCCATTGTAGATCGGCAACGGCTTCGTGGTCATAGAGCGCCTGTTCGCCCTCGGTCGGGTTCATGAGCGAACGCGGAACCTGGTCGAAGGTAGCGGACTGGTTAGTCATGGCGTTGGCGATGATGGTGGGGTAGTCCACAGCCATGGCGATCGCCTTGCGCACCGCCACCTGATCGAGACCCGGCGAATCCAGGTTGAAGAAGGCGGTGGGGAGGCTGGCGCCGATCATGTACGGCGGATCGGGCACGTAGGTAGAGATGGGCAGACCATCTTGTTCCCACAGCAGGTTTACGTTGGAGTTGAATTGCTGGCTAACGTCGACTTCGCCGGCCTGAAGGGCGGTGGTACCGGCGGCGTTGTCCTTGAAGATCACGTGCGCCAGGTATTTGGGGACCGGGAGGCTGCCCCACATGGAGGCATCCTGGCCCCAGTAGTTGTCGTCGCGGATGAGGACAACCTTGGAGTCGTCGGCAAAATACTTGTGATAGGGGCCAGAGTAAACAACATCCTCTGCGGGGTCGGCCAAAAGGGCGGTGGCGTCATTGCCGACGCGCTCTTCCAGCGTTTGGGTCCAGGCTTTTTGGATGAAGTAGTTGGTGCTGAGGTAAGCCTCGACCAGCAGCGGGTTGAGAGCATTGCCGTCCTCGTCCAGCTTGGCCTTCACCATCACCGTCCCGTCGTCAACAGCCACGATGTCGTCGATGTAATCGATGTTGGCAGCGCCGGTTGGCGTGTTGTACTTGACGTGAGTGGCCCAGGTGTAGGCGTAATCTTCGGCGGTTACCGGCGTGCCGTCGCTCCAGTGAGCGGCCGGTTTGATGCTGAAGGTGATCTCTGTACGATCGGCATTCCACTCATACGGGCCGTCGGCCAGCAACGGATACACCTGGCTGTCAAGCATGTTGTACAGATACGCAGTTTCAAACATGAGGACGCGCGCGTTGTCCTGTTGGGCAATCGTCATCGCGTTGTTGTTATTGTTGGAATAAGGATTCCAGCCGACGACGGAGCCCCACTGCTGCCCATTGAAGTAGAGCGTTTCGTTGCGGGGCAGAGCATTGGGATCGGCCCCAGCTTCTTCCGCCGGAGCAGCTTCTTCCTCTTCGGAGGGAGCGGCTTCTTCCTCTTCTTCCGGCGGCGCCGCTTCTTCTTCTTCGGCCGGCGCGGCCTCTACTTCCGTCGGCGCGGGTTCCGGCTCCTCCGCCTCCGGCGTGGGTACTGACGGACCGCAAGCAGCTAGCGTTAGGCTAAGCGCAAGCAGTAAGCCAATGATCAAAAACAATAGCCTTCTGTGCTTCATTATAGTCTCTCCTTCCTACGGGTTGATTTCTGCCGCATTTGCAGGCAACTCGGTCTTCCCCTGAAGCAAACGGCAAGAATCGATAAATGTTAGATTGTCCGGCACCAGACAATTACCCACTTTCTTATTAAGAATTATCGAAAAAGGAGGCTTTGTATATCTGGATTATGGATGATTTCACCAACATGCGGGCGGGTGTTTAGCGGCAGTATGGGACTTTAGTCGTGCTCTGGTAGATGAAAAGCACCCAAAAGTTACCCAAAAGTGATGTAGTGTGTTATATTTTGGGTAACTCTCTGTTGGGTCGCACCTTTTCTCTAAGAAGGGCTGAGTTTGATTCTCTAAGCGCCGCCGGGAGGATTTGAAATGGGGAAGGTAATTGAGCCGGTCGTCCAGGATGGCATCCTGTGGATACGGGGGCAGGACACGACTGATGTGTCGGCGATCTCGCTCGACACTGCGCGCTGGACCGGCTGGTTGGAGGCGCACAAGAAGTTCAAGTTTGAAGGAGCCACCGGGCATTTCTCGGCGCGGCGTGAAACGCGGGGTGGCAACCACTACTGGTACGCCTATCGCCGTCGCGACGGCAAGCTCAATAAGGTCTATTTAGGAAAAGCAGAAGATATCACGCTGGCGCGCCTGGAAGATGCTGCGGCCGATCTGGCCGACACACCTGCCTTACCGCAGTTGG
The DNA here is from genome assembly GCA_025929715.1 of Anaerolineae bacterium. GTDB lineage: Bacteria > Chloroflexota > Anaerolineae > Promineifilales > Promineifilaceae > JAAYYY01. The sequence goes on from JAICPS010000004.1 coordinate 23,455, forward strand.
CACGCTCCACGGAAACGCCATACAACCTTTCCGACAGGACGTGGATTAGCACTTCATTTCCGGCCCTGACAAAGTTCAGGCCACCGATTCTGCCGCCTAACCTGATCACCCGGCCCCGCCTGATCCAGAAACTCGGCTCGCCGGTCACCTTCATTTGTGCACCGGGCGGCTATGGCAAGAGCACGTTGTTGAACGCCTGGCAGCAGGAACGCGAAGACCTGCCCATTGCCTGGGTTGCCCTGGAAGCAGATGACAATCACTTGCTGCGCTTCTGGTCCACGGTGATCATGGCCTTGCAGACGGTGGCGCCGGGCATCGGGAAGGACCTACTACCGTATTTGCAGCTTTCGTCGTCTGTGACGCCATCCGAAATCGTGGCGCGCCTGACAAATGAAATCGTTCAGAACAGGGTAGAAACGGATTGTATTGGCCTGGTGCTGGACGATTACCACCACATCCAACACCCGGCCATCCATAACTCTATCCAGGCCTGGCTTGACCATTTCCCGCCTGCTTTGCAGCTCATCGTTTCCGGCCGCACCAGGCCGCCCATCGCCCTGGGCTACTTGCGCTCGCGCGGGCACGTCACCGAGCTAGAGATGGACGATCTGCGCTTTACCCTTGAGGAAGGGATAGAATTCTTGCAGCAGCATATCGTCGAGCAGCCGCTGGCTTACGGGGATATGGAAACGTTGGTCAAGCGAACGGGCGGATGGGCGGCCGGCCTGATGCTGGCTGTGGTGGGTCTGAACAAACATGAAGACCGTAACCACTTCCTAAACTCTTTCAACGGCGCCCACATCTTCTTTCGCGAGTATTTTCTGGAGAGCGTGCTTCAACAGCAGCCCGCGTCCGTAGAGAAATTCCTGCTAGAAACGTCCATCCTAACCAAATTGACCGGCGGCCTGTGTGACGCCGTCACGGGACAATCGGACGGGGCGCAGATGCTGGATCGCCTGTGGCAGGAAAACCTGTTCATGGTTCGTTCCGAAGAGCCAGAGTGGTTTCAATATCATGATTTGTTTGCCGAAATGCTTAGCAACCAGCTGCAGATGTGGCATCCCGAGCAGATTCCTGACCTCCATCGCTGCGCGGCCGCCTGGTACCGCGAGCAAAACGCTTCGACCGATGCTGTGCGACATTTGCTGGCCATACAGGATTGGGAAGAAGCAGCTTCCTTAATAGAGGACGTCATCCTACGCGAACTAATGGAGTACGGTGAGGATTCGCGCCTGCTGCGCTGGATTCAACAATTACCCCAATCCGTTTTTCAGCACCACAAAACGCTGCTCTTTGCCTATTTGCGGCTGGCGAGATTGGCGCTGCATCCGGTCGAAGTCGAACGCTTCCTGCAGCGGCTAGAAAACACACTCGTCGACAAGCCTGACGAGAAAATGACAGCGGATGAGCGGGAAGTGTTGGCCGAGATCCAGACGATCCGGCAGCGCACCATCGCCGGAGACGCGATAGAGCCGCCGGCAGACGTCACCGATTCACGCTGGCAACTGCTGGATGCCTTGTGGATTGTCGAGGCAAGCTATATGCCGCAGACGGTCGAAGTGGGAGAGCGCCTGCACGAGATATACGAGCAAGCACGGGCAAGAGGCAACCTGTTTGTGGTGCTGATTGCCGGAGCAGACTGCGCCAACCGCGCCTTCTTGCACGGGCAGCTACGACAAAGTGAAAAGATCGTTCGCCAGGTCTTACAGCACGCCTCGGCTCGGCGTGGCAAGTTACCAGAACCCGCCAGCATCGCGTTGTACACGTTGAGTCTCGTGTGTCTGGCCCGCAACGAGTTGGCCGAGGCTCGCCAGCTGCTGGAACAGGCCACGGACGTCGATCCACATCCGACCAGCTCCAACATCATTATGAACATTGCCATCGCGCGCGCCAACCTGCAGTCGGCGTTGGGAAATCACGCGGCGGCGCAATCTACGATTCAGGGCGCGCGCGCCCTGCAGGCGCAACAGCCTTCAAGGGTGTGGCGCGACCAGGACCTGGCTGCTTATGAAGCAAGATTCTGTATTCGTCAGGGGAAATGGGCGGAAGCGCAACGGCTGCTGACTGAGGCGACAACAGGAAAAGACACCGCCTTGTCACAGCTGGTACAGGCTGAGATGCTGCTATACGAGGAGGAGGCAGCTGCCGCCGAAGACGTTTTGACCGATTTTGTGGCCAAGTATCCCCACGGCTATCCGAACGAACCTTCGCTGGGCGCGCGAGTCTTGTTGGCCGTGGCGCTGTTTAATCAGCACAAAATGCACCAGGCCCGGCAGGTATTGGCAGAAACCGTGCGGCTGGCTGCGCCAGAGCGCTTTATGCGGCCGTTTCTCGACTACGCATCCCAAGGCCCCTCGCTGTTCGCGCTCTTGCACACTGAAACCCTGAACGCCGGTGCACAGAAATTCACGGAAGAGATATTGCAGACCTTAGGGCAGGCGGACCAGATAGAAGACCTGATACCGCCGGCAGACCTGAGGTCGCTGGCGCTGGCGGCATCGATCACGGAGCGTGAGCAGGAAGTGCTGCAGCTGCTCAGTGGCGGCCTGTCCAATCGCGAGATCGCCTTAAAAATATGCACGTCACCCGGCACGGTGAAAACACATTTGGCCAACATCTATGGCAAGCTCAACGTGAACAACCGCGTGCAAGCCGTGGCAGAGGCGCAACTGCTGCATTTGGTGTGACGCTTAAACCAGCGCGCACCGCGACAGCGCCAACACAAGTATGCCGCTCGGCCTCGGCCGTCTGGCCGTCTGCCGGCTATTCTCCGTCCGAGAAGACTCCCTCGCGCTGAAGCTCCCGCAAACGGCGCCGGCGCGCGCGATTAGCACGCTGGCTGCTTTCGTCCGCCGCGCGCGCCTCGCCGCTGGTCACGAGCAAGAGGTCGATGTCGAGGGCCGATTCGTCAAAGTCCATCTCGCGACCACTGCTCTGCAGGCGCTGCGCATATTCGCGGCCCCAACGCATAGCTTCTTGCCGCAACGCGCCGTCGCCAGGAGCTTGCTTGAGGGCGACAAGCGCCTGCATGTAATTCTGCTGTACTTTTTGCAAGCCGCTATGCCGTCGCCGGATGGCGCGGTTGAAGAGCCAGATCAGGCTGAAGAGGGCCACCACAGCGAGAATGGTAGGTCCGATGACCGTGACAAAGCTAAGCAGGCTGCTCGTGTCGGTTTCCATCGTCAATTCCTTGCTTGCCCGCAAGCCGTTTAGCCCCGGGGCAGGAGCGCCGCTAACCGCTTGCAGTTGCGTCTTCGGTGGCTTCCTGGCGCGCCATCATGCTGCGCAAACGCTCCACCGTGATGCGCAATACTTGGAGGGCGAAGAAAGGGGTGCGGTGCACATGGTTCATAAACGCCTGCTCGTCGAGCGGCACGAGGCGGGATTCTTTGGTGGCGACGATGTCCGCTGTGCGCGGAGCGCCGTCGACAAGGGCCATCTCGCCCACAATGCCGCCGGGACCGATAGTCTCGACAACCGTGCCATCCACCAGGCGCGCCTCCAGCTCTCCCTCTTGTACGACATACATGTAGTCGGCTGCGTCTCCACGTCGCATCAGCGTCTGCCCCTCAGACACCATTACCACGTTCGTCTCGCGCTTGAAGATATTGATCTGCGGTCTGGTCATGCGCCTCCTCTGGTAGGGTTCGATCATACCTATTGTCCGCAACTCCGTTATCCGCCGGTTATCGCGAGGTTATCGTTTTGTAAAGGGTGTGCTGACAGCGGACATTCGGCGCCGTGACTGCGATCTTTCCTTTGCGGCCCATTTACAGGCTGTTAGCGAACACTTAAGGTTGCCTTGAATCGGGCTTAACGGAACGCACCTATCATGCCACCTATGAACGATGCGGTTACCGGCAGATCCTTCTCTTTTCCCCGTCTTTTGAATCAAACGAACAAGGAGTTGACGAACATGATCAGACGTCCTCACGTCCCCCGGATTTTGCTACTAGGGGTTTTTGCATAACGCCCAACAGGGTCCAATCCAGAATTCAGGATTCAGTGGTTGAGAGAGAAATCTTCCTTCAGGAGCGGTACACACTGGATTTCGAGACATCGTACTCCTTCATCAGTGTCTTAACAAGCACCCCCTCCGCCCGCTTGCGTTGCAGTTCAGCGATCTGCTCCGGGCTTAATTTCTTCTTCTTACCAAACTGAACCCCGCACTCCTTTGCTTTTCGAATCCCCTCTCGCTGCCGCTCGGCACGAATCTCCGTCTCGAATTGGGTAATGGCACCCAACATATTAAATAGAAGACGCCCCGTGGCATCACTGGTGTTGATATTCTGGTCCAACACCTGGAGGTCGACCTGTTTCCGTTCCAGTTCGGCCGCGATCTGGCACAGGTGCAGGGTCGAACGCGCCAGTCTGTCTAGCCGGGTCACTACCAACGTATCCCCTGCCCTGACGTACTCGAGACAGGCTTGCCAGTGCGGCCGTGTGCCGGTGGCTCCACTTTGTTTTTTCTGAAAGACCTTGTCACACTGCCCGAGCTTGTCCAGTTGCACCGCGAGCGTCTGTCCCACGGAACTGACCCGCGCATGACCGATGAGCGCCATCCTCAACCTCCCGTCCCAAATCCTCTGAGGCCTTTTTCGAAATCCATTATGGGACATAGAATGAGACACGTTTTTGACCATGTGCCATCAAGCATACCTTTTGGGACGTTTCCGCAAAACCGTTATTCCAGGAAAGACAGAATGAAAAACCAGAACGACGACAGGACGCAACGACGCCTTCAGATTCTTGGCGAGAATGAAATTGCGGCCATGTACGCTCGACCCCTCTTCAACTACGAAGAGCGCGTCCACTACTTCTCTTTGTCGCCGCCCGAAAAGGCAGCCTTGCAACAGTTCCACACCTTCCCCTCGCGCATCTTCTATATCCTGCAGCTGGGATACTTCAAGGCCCGCCGGCAATTCTTCACCTTCACCATTCAGGATGTTGCCGTCGACGCCGGCTACGTGCAGCAGACGTACTTCCCCGACTTTCCCCTGACGGATTTCGGCATTGCCAAAGGCACGCGGGGAAAGCAACAGCGCATCATCCTCGAGCTATTTTGCTATCGCTTCTGCACCCGGGCCGAACGCCGGCTGCTGGTTGGCCGAGCTCGGCAGGCGGCAAGGATTTCCAGCAAACCCATCTACATCTTGCGCGACCTGTTACAGTATCTCGCCGAGCAGCGCATTGTCGCGCCGAGCTACACCGTCCTGCAGGATATCGTCGGCAGGGTGCTGACGGCTGAACAGGAGCGCCTGGTCCGCATCGCCGACGAGCACCTGGCTGCCACCGACGTGGCTGCGCTCCGCAAACTGCTGACCAATCCCCACGGCTTGTATGAAATCACGCGCCTCAAGCGGGAGCCCAGGGATTTCGGTTATGAGGCGATGGCGCGGGAAATCCGGCGGGGCGAGCAAATCGCCAGCCTCTACCGGCTGGCCCAGGAGTTGCTGCCATTCATGCAGATTTCCCCTGAGAGCGTCAAGTATTACGCCTCGCTGGTCAACTTCTACTCTGTCTTCCGGCTGCAGCAACTTGACGAGCAGCTGGTCTTCATCTATCTCCTCTGTTTCGTCTACCACCGTTACCAGCAGCTGCACGACAACCTGCTCAATACCCTCCTTTACCACGTGCGCCAATACACCGATATCGCCTGTTGCGCAATGGGCTGGAAGCGGGTGACATTTTCTGCCATGACAGCGTCCGCTTTCGCAGCTTTGAGGACGATTTGCTGGACGAAGAACAATGGCAGAGAAGAGAGGAACTGATTGCCAGCACGGGACTCTCTATCCTCCAGGTACCGGTTGGGGAGCACCTGGACAGGCTTGAGCAACTGCTTGAACGGCGCCTGCTCGAGGCCAATCGCCGCATCGCGTCGGGCGAGAACAAGCAGTTCCGGCGGAAGCGGAGCGGGCGCTGGACGCTACCCACTCCCCGCGCCAGCACGACGGTCAACCATCCCCTGTTCGTAGTGCTCCCTGACATTAACGTCCAGACCGTGCTCCGTTTCGTGAACCGGTGCACCCGCTTCATGGACGCCTTCGAGCACGTGTTGCACCGTTACAGCAAGAGCGAAGCGGACGACGATGTCATCAGCGCCTGCCTGCTGGCCTGGGGCACGAACATGGGGTTAGGGCGCATGGGCACCATCTCCGATGTCACCTACGCGACGTTGGCCGATGCTTCGGACAATTTCATCCGGCTGGAGACACTGCAGGCGGCCAACGACGCTGTCAGCAACGCGACGGCCGGGCTCCCCATCTTCCGCCACTACGACATCGGGGAGACGGTACACTCCAGCAGCGATGGCCAGAAGTTTGAGACGCGCCTGCACACCATCAATGCCCGCCACTCGTCCAGGTATTTCGGCTTGAAAAAGGGGATTGTGGCTTACACCCTTGTTGCCAACCACATCACGATCAATGCCCGCGTCATCGGCGCCAACGAGCACGAAAGCCATTACGTGTTCGACTCGCTGTTCAACAACATGACCGAGGTGCAGCCCACCATCCATTCCACCGACACGCACGGCAGCAACCCGGTGAACTTTGCCCTGCTCCACTTCTTCGGCTACCAGTTCGCGCCGCGCTACAAGGATCTCTATGACAGGGTTCGCGCCTCACTCTACGGTTTCAAGCACCCCAGCCGCTACGGTGGGCTGGCGCTCAAGCCGATACGCAAGATCCAGCGGAGCCTAATCGAAAACGAATGGGAGAATATCCAGCGCATCCTCCTTTCGCTTGCTCTCAAGACGGCGACGCAGTCCATTATCGTCGGGAAGCTCAGCGCGTACGCCAGAAAGAACAGGACCAAGCGCGCTCTCTGGGAGTACGACAATATCATTCGCTCCCTGTACCTTCTCGATTACATCGACTCGCCGGCGTTGCGTCGTAACGTGCGACGGGCGTTGAGCCGGGGAGAGAACTACCACCAGCTACGCCGCGCCGTATCGTATGCCAATTTCGGCAAGCTGCGGTTCAAGACGGAGCACGAGCAGCAGATCTGGAACGAGTGCAGCCGGCTGATCACCAACTGCATCATCTATTACAATGCCGTCATCCTTTCCGACTTGGTACAGCTGAAGGAGCAGCAGGGTGACGCCCGGCAGGTTGCCTTGCTGGAGTACGTCTCTCCTGTGGCCTGGCAACACATCAATTTCCACGGTCGTTTCGAGTTCAGAAGCTCCCCGGAACAGATTGACATCGCGGCGATGGTGCAGGAGCTTGCACGGTATCCAATCCAGTCAATACCTATCCCCTAGGCGCTGGATCGAACCCTGTTGGGCGTTATGCAAAAACCCCCTTATGGTGTTAGGTGTCACGAACAGTGAACGACCCTTCGAGGCCACTACTGCTGGCGGGACCGATCCAGACCTGAAACTGGCCCGGTTCAACATGATAGGCCATATCGAGTCCGTAAAAGCCCAGTTCTTGCACGGGGATCGCGAACCGCACCCGCCGCTCTTCGCCTGCAGTCAGGCTCACGCGCTGGAAGCCTTTTAGCTCCTTCACCGGCCGCGTTACCTCGGCCACAAGGTCGTGAACGTATAACTGCACGATCTCATCGCCCGCGCGACGGCCCACATTGCGCACCATTGCCGATACGACGACCTCGCCATCGAGATCGACCACCGGCGTTTCGACCTGCAAGCCCTCGTAGCGGAAGGACGTGTAGCTCAGGCCGTAACCAAACGGAAATTGCGGCGAGTTTTCCTCGTCGATATAGTGCGAGCGGAAAGCTTCGTCGAATTGCCTGACGCCCGGGCCCGTTACCGGCCGGCCTGTGCTTTTGTGTGCGTAGTAGATAGGAATCTGGCCCTCTGCCCTCGGCCAGGTCGCCGTCAATTTGCCGGATGGATTGACGTTGCCAACGAGAACATCGGCGATAGCCCGGCCGGCACGAATGCCGCCATGCCACGCCTGCACAAGCGCCGGGATATGGGTCGCAAGCCAGGGGATAACCAGCGGCCGGCCGCTCATAAGGACCACAACCAGTGGTTGTCGCTTCGCTTGCGGCCCTTGAGTCGTCGCCTCATAGACCGCCTGCAGCAGTTGCATCTGCGGCGCGGGCGGGCCCAGGTACGCCCGCGAATGCGCTTCGCCGCTCATCGTTTCCGCTTCACCCAGCACCATCACGACCACGTCACTTGCACTTACGGCCTGAACGGCTGCGCCGACTCCCGCTGGCTCGCTCTCCAGCACATTGCTTCCACGTACGCAGATGATCTCTGTCTCGGGCAACACCGCACGCAGGCCGTCCAACACACTCTCGGCGTCTTCGTCGCGTCCGATGCGGTGCCAGGTTCCCAGAATTTCGTGATGGTCGTCGGCCAGCGGGCCGATGAGCGCCAGACGCCGGACCGCTCTGTCCAAAGGCAGCAGGTCCCCCTCGTTTTTCAGAAGGACGATTGACTTGTGCGCGACTTCCAACGCCTTCGCGCGAAATTCGGGTCTAAGAAACGAATGCGCCGCTCGTGATTTATCGACGTATGGCTGTTCAAAGAGTCCGAGAATGCACTTCTGTCGCAAGATGCGGCGCGCGGCCAAATCGATAACCGCCGCTGGCATCGCTCCCTCTGCGACCAACTGCTCAAGATGTTGCCGGTAAGCGTTGGAGGCCATGTCCATATCGATCCCTGCCCCTGCGCTGAGGGCGGCGGCTTCACGTAGGTCGGCGGCGCAGCCATGCGCGATCAGCTCTCCGACGGCATCCCAATCGCTGACGACCAGCCCCTGGAAGCCCCATTCATCGCGCAAAATTGTTTGCAGCAGGAAAGCGTTTGCCGTGCAGGGCACGCCCGCAATTTCGTTGAAGGCCGACATGACAGCGCCTGCGCCCGCGTCGAACGCAGCCTTGAAAGGCGGCAAGAAAACGTCGCGGAGCGTTCGTTCCGAAAGGTCTACCGTGTTGTAATCTTTGCCCCCCTCCACTGCTCCATAAGCCGCGAAATGTTTAGCGCAGGCGACAAGCCTGCGCCCGCTTTCTAAATTGTCATGCTGAAACCCTTGCACCTGCGCGCGGGCCATAGCCGCCCCCAGAAAAGGATCTTCGCCGGCGCCTTCCGCAATGCGGCCCCACCGCGGATCGCGGGCAATGTCCACCATCGGTGCGAACGTCCAGTGAGTGCCATCGGCCGTCGCTTCCTCAGCCGCGATGCGCGCCGCTTCCTGCGCCAGTTCAGGATCCCACGTACACGAGATGGCGAGCGGAATAGGAAAGATGGTGCGGTAGCCGTGAATGACGTCATTCGCAAAAAGGAGAGGGATACCCGCCGCCGACTCCTCTACGGCTGCCCGCTGCAACCGATTCAGCTTCGACGCCTCGTAATAGTTGAGTACAGATCCCACGTGACCACCAGCAATCAGCTCCAGGCTTGCTTCCACGTTTCCGTCGTGCACGTGGATCTGCACCATCTGTCCGATTTTTTCGCGAAGGGAGAGTTTAGCCAGAAGCTCGTCAACCTGCGCCTCAACTTCCGGGTCCAGAAGGTTAGCGTCGAAATGCAGCATACCGCGAATCATACCATGGACGAATAGTTAGCACTATCTGTCACAAGCGAATAGGCGAATGGGGTTGAAGTATTTCTAAGAGTAGGGAAGTACCCCATATAGAGAAGCGCTTCTCTATGTTAAAGTCACTTACACCTTCTCCTGGCAAAAGGGCCCTTCCACCAGAAAAGCCGTGCGGATCATTCTGCTTTTGGGCTGACTGGCTTACACCTGAACATCGACTTAATTGTATTAAGTTCAGTTATGCAGCTAGCAGAGCATGCAGCGAGGCAAGCTGCCGACCTGTGTATTGGTAAGAAAAATACAGCAGTACCGGAGAGCCAATGACGTCTGGTAGCTGGCCTTTGGTCCATCGCCTGCTGGTCGTCCGGCTCGATAACATCGGCGACGTAATCATGCTGGGGCCGAGCCTGCGCACGCTACGACAGGCGCTGGCCCAAGCTTCGATCACCCTAATGGCATCGCCGGCCGGAGCGCAGGCAGCGCCGCTATTACCCTGGATCGACGACCTCATCATACACCGTGCCCTGTGGCAGGACGTAAGCGGCAGCCTGGCCCATGACCCGGGCCGGGAGCAAGAGCTGGTGCAAACGTTGCAGGAACGCCGTTTTGACGCTGCCCTTATCTTCACCAGCTTTTCACAATCACCCCATCCCGCTGCATACGCCTGTTATTTGGCCGGCATCCCTGTGCGCGCCGGCCAGTCCAAGGAATTTGGCGGCGCGGTGCTATCCCAATGGATTAAGCCGCCGCCCGACGAGACCCACCAGGTAGATCGCAACCTGTTTCTACTCGAATCGGCCGGGTTTCGGCCGGAAGAACGGCAATTGAGCCTGAGCGTGCCCCCAGGCGCGCGCATAACTGCCGACCGGCTCCTGGCCGAAGTGGGTATTCAGCCCGGCGTTCCCTTTATTGTTCTGGCGCCCGGCGCAAGCTGCGCAGCCCGGCGCTATGATCCCGTGCGTTACGCTGCCGTCGCTCGCCAGCTACCTTCGCGAACGGGCATGCACGTGGTCGTCGTCGGCAGTCTGCGGGAGAGTGAACTCGTCAGACCGATTCTTGACCCCGCTCACGATAGGGTCGTTTCCCTGGTCGGCCAAACTTCAATTCCACAACTTGCGGCGGTTATCGAACGCTCCGCCCTCGTCATCGCCAATAATTCCGGTCCCATGCACATTGCCGACGCTTTCCTGCGCCCCACGCTGGTCCTTTACTCGGGTACCGAGTACGAGAGCCAATGGCGCCCGCGCAGCGCCCCGGCCACGCTGCTAAAACGGTCTGTCCCTTGTTCGCCCTGCTACAACTTCCACTGTCCTTACAACATGGAGTGTCTCGACGTTCCTCCAGAGGAAGTTCTAGCCGAAGCTTCGCACATGTTGACACAGTCAAGTCTGCGCGGCGCGCACAACGAAACACATCTTAATCAATTCTCTGCGTTCTCCGCGTCCCCGTGGCAGCCACGGGCCTCTGCGGTAAACCAACAGGAGATCAAACATGCAAAAGAGGATTGCCCTCATTAGTGAGCACGCATCGCCCCTGGCGGTACTGGGCGGTGTTGATAGTGGCGGACAGAACGTGTACGTCACTCAGGTAGCCAGACACCTGGCTGCCCAAGGGTATCAGACCGACGTGTTTACCCGGCGAGATGATGCCGAACTTCCCGAAGTGGTCCCATGTAGCCACAACTTTCGTGTGATCAACGTTCCGGCCGGTCCGCCCACCTTTATACATAAAGAAGAGCTACTGCAGCACATGCCGGCTTTCACCAGTTTCGTGGAAGAACAGTGCCGCCGCAATCGCTACGACCTGCTTCACGCGAACTTCTTCATGTCCGGCCTCGTCGCTGCGGACGTCAAAAAGCGACTCAATATTCCCTTCGTAATCACTTTTCATGCCCTGGGACGCGTGCGGCGCCTACACCAGGGAACGGACGATCACTTCGCCGACGAGCGCTTTGATATCGAGGCGCGCATTGTCGCCGAGGCCGATCAGATCATCGCCGAATGCCCTCAAGATGAGGAGGATCTCATCCAATTGTATCAAGCCGATCCCCACAAGATCACCATCATTCCTGCCGGTTTTGATCCGGATGAATTTGAACCGTTAGACAAAACGCTGGCGCGAAATGCGCTGGGACTGCCGTTGAATGAGCGCCTGATCCTGCAATTGGGCCGCATGGTGCCGCGCAAGGGCGTGGCTACGGTCATTCGCGGCCTTTCCTGGCTCCATAGGCGTCATCATATTCCCGCGCGGCTGCTCGTCGTGGGTGGTGAATCTGAATGGCCCGATCCGGCCCTCACCCCGGAAATCGGGCGTCTGCAAGCCATCGCCGATGAAGAGGGTATAAGCGACTATGTCACCTTTGTCGGCCGTCGCAAACGTGAGCTACTCAAGTATTACTACAGCGCCGCCGACGTCTTTGTCAGCGTGCCCTGGTACGAACCGTTCGGCATGACGCCTGTCGAAGCGATGGCCTGCGCAACGCCGGTCATTGGTGCTGCCGTCGGCGGCATCAAGTTCACCGTCAAAGATAGCGAAACTGGTTTTCTGATTCCCCCCAAAAACCACCAGATTCTGGGTGAATATCTGGCGCTCGTATTCCGCAAACCCGAGATACTCAATCGAATGAGAGAACAGGCGGTGAGCCGGGTCAACCAGGAATTCACATGGCCGGTGGTAACCAAGACCATTGCCAGACTGTACGAGGCAGTGTGTGCGCCTGTTGCGGCGCAACCGCAGGCGGCCGCGCTCCGTGCACAAAATGGGTAGATATCACGCGGTTTTCCTGGATAAGGACGGAACACTTATTGAAGACGTGCCGTATAACGTAGACCCGCACAAGATCCGTTTGATGCCCGGCGTTGCCCTTGGATTGCGCGCGTTGCAAGACGCCGGTTATCGCCTCATTGTCGTGAGCAACCAGTCGGGCGTGGCGCGCGGATACTTTGCAGAGACCTCGTTGAGGGCCGTTTTCCAACGGCTGCAGCAGCTTTTGGCTGCGACCGGCGTTACGCTGTCCGACTTTTATTACTGCCCGCACCATCCAGAGGGCACAGTCGAACGCTATGCGCTCGGCTGCCACTGCCGCAAACCGCAACCGGCGCTGATTTTGCGCGCGGCGCGCGACCACGACGTTGACCTGAGCCGCTCCTGGTTTGTTGGCGATATCCTCGACGACGCCGAGGCCGGTCACCGCGCCGGTTGTCGCACAATTCTCGTCGACGTCGGCAGTGAGACAGAGTGGCTCGACGGTTCCCAACGCCGGCCGGATTATATCGCTCACAATTTCGCCGAAGCGGCTCGCGCCATCCTGGCGCATCATTTTTCTTCGAGTAATGGAGGTTAGACATGTACACCCTTGGCCTGAATGCGGCCTATCATGATCCCGCTGCCTGCCTGGTAAAGGATGGGCAGGTAATCGCCGCCGTAGAGGAAGAACGCTTTACCCACGTTAAACACGGCAAAAGAGCCGTTCCCTTTTCGACCTACGAGCTGCCCTTTAACGCCATTAACTACTGCCTGAGCGAGGCAGGTATTATCCTGACCGACGTCGATCATATCGCTTATTCCTACGATCCGTACTTGCTGCTTGGGGGGTATCGACAGGACGAGGTGATTACCCTGCCGTTGGAACCCAGCGCGCATCCCACACCTGACGAGTGGGAGGCAGCCTGGGATCCTCTCTTCCTTTCGTCTATTGTGAATGCGCCGCGCCACCTGGTAGGCGGGCCGCCGCATCATCTGCAGGCACGTTTTAAGGGCGCGCGGCTACAGGGTGATTTTCAATGGCACTATGTGGAACACCATCTGGCCCACGCCGCCAGCGCCTTTCTGGCTTCGCCGTTCCACGAGGCCGCCGTCATGACGCTCGACGGCCGGGGCGAGAGAGCCACGACGACGTACAATCTTGGCGAGGGGAACTATCTGCGGCGGCTGGGACAGGTTGACATGCCCCACTCGCTCGGCATGCTTTATGAACGAGTGACCGAGTATCTGGGCTTCTTGCCCTCTTCTGACGAAGGCAAGGTCATGGCGCTGGCCTCATATGGCGAGCCGCGCTTCGTGGAAGCGTTTCGAGATATGGTGTCCCTGGAGGATAGCGGCTGTTACACCATTGCGCCGCTGCGACTCGAAGAGCGTTTCGGTCCCGCCCGCCGCAAGGGAGACCCGCTGAAGTCGCACCACTTTGACATTGCGCATTCCCTGCAGGCGGTACTCGAAGAAACTGCCCTGGAGTTGGCC
>JAICPS010000632.1 GCA_025929715.1 Anaerolineae bacterium
ATAACGTCTCTAATCCGTCCGCGACTGTCGACAATAACGGTGCGGTGTCCCTCTCGCCCCCGAAGATACTTGTCATAGGTTGCCTCCAATCCTTCCTTACCAATTACATCGCCAGCCTCGTAACCATTCTCTTTGTACTGAGGCTCTTCAAGTTGCCGAGAACTGATCTCACCGACATAACCGAGCACATGCGCTAATAAACCGTCTTTCGGATACTGGCGTTGCGGACGCTGTTCTATATGCAGCGTTGGAAACTCCAGCGAATGGGCCTCTACCCAGGCTATATCGCCAACGGTGGCGTTTTCCTTGATGAGGATCGACTCGTAGGCTGGGTTGGTCGTGATCTCGGCAAATCTCTCCTGCAAATAGTCGGGGTCGATGTCCAACACAGTCGGCAGGTGTGCAGAGAGACCGTCCAGATCGGGATTTCTGCCTGTCTCGCGCTGCAGGATAACGTCGTAGATTGGACGCGAATCCACCAGTACTCGGCCATAGCGGTATAATTTCGCGCAGCGCGGCGCTGGAATAGCTAAGGAACGAAGCCTTTGATTGACAGCGCGCTCACGATAGAAGTCGCCGTGAATGATCTGGAGGTTGTAAAGCCGAACCACGCAGATGCCGAGCATCACAAGCGCGCAGATTTGTATCGCGCGCAAGCGTGCAGGTAGATTCTGTGTGCGATCTTCAAACCTCATTAGCCCGCTCTAGCCTAAAAATGACTGGACGACTATGCAATTCTGATTAGCAATCAAGCGATTCGGATTAATGCTGAGCAGAGTTATGGTAGGGATTTAAGGAGAGGCTTGAATCAGTGGGATTACCCACGACGACTAGGTGTTCGCACTTAGCCCATCTGGACTTTAAGAAGCTGAAATTACGGCAGTGGCCGGTGCGGTGGCTGGCTTTTGGGCATCAAGACTGTTTACCGACGGCGGGTCATTAGCTATCGTCCTTTCCCCATTTCTTTCAGCGTAAGGATTAAGTGACGTTTGCATGCCAGGTGACTTAACAAGCTGCGCAAGTAATCCAACCATTTCTTCAGGACCGACCACAAAGTATCTTGCTCTTGATCGATCTCTGCCGACATGAATGGTCCACGCTCTTGAAGGAAGTTGCTGGAACAAATCCTCATCAGTCACATCGTCACCCGCGGCCAAAATGAAATCAAAGTGAGCACCATTTGTCAGAAGGCGTGAGCAGACTTGTCTTTTATTGGCCCATACCAATTTTACCTCTACGGTTCTTTGACCTTTGACGGGCTTGACTGGGGAGTCGGCAAGCATGTGCTCGAGGTTAGTTATAAGGTCATTTGCCAACCAATCACCAAAATCGGGGTCTGCCATGCGGTAATGCCAAACTAAGGAAAACTCTTTCTCCTCAATAAAACTACCGGGAGTTCTATCTACGAAATGTTCAAGGATCGGATAGACACGCTGTTTCCAGACATCTGAGGTTCCAGGAGCCGGCTCTTCCCAAAGCTGCGTCAGCGGTGATCGCAAAACAGCGCCGTGTTCAGCGGCGAGCCAGATGTTGCCTATACCGCCAAACCACCGCTCGAGATCTACTTTTGCTCGTCCCGATACGATTGCCGTCACCGACCGCTCGTCTTGGCCAAAGCTCTGCAGCAGATTGAGCAGATCGTGTGTCGGAACCGCGTCTTGTGGTAAGGACGCGTATGGCGCAAGGGTCCCATCGTAGTCCAACAGGATCAGTCGTGATCGTGCTTTAGTAAACTCTTCGACAAGACTATCTGTCGGCAAAGAAACTGGTTCGTCTCGCGACTGTTCCGAGCGTGCATCCACCGCCTGCGATAAATTTTCAATGAACCGATTTCCCCACGCAAATACGTTGTTCTTATGAACGCGCCGGTAGAGGGCCATCATGCGGTCGCGTCTTTCCGACTCACTGAGCGACAATGCTCGTCCAATAGCATTGCTTAAACCCTCTTCGTCATACGGATTCATAAGTAAGGCTTCGCCCATCTCGGCGGCTGCGCCTGCAAACTCACTAAGGATGAGAACGCCATCCCCGGAAGACTTACAGGCGACGTACTCCTTGGCGACAAGGTTCAATCCGTCCCGCAACGGCGTAACTAGCGCAACGTCCGCTGCCGCATAGAGCGCTGCCAGTTCAGATTGCGGCAAACTGCGGCGCACGTATGTGATCGGGGACCAGTCGGGTGTGCTCCAGTCACCGTTGATCTGCCCAATCAGTTCGTCGACTTCCTTGCGAAGTCGGCCGTATTTCGGAACTTGCTCTCGGGACGGCACAGCCACCTGAATCAGGACAACTTTGCCGTGCCATTGCGGAGAATTTCGCAGGAATCTCCCGTACGCGCGTAAGCGCTCGGGAATGCCCTTCGTATAATCCAACCGGTCAACTCCCAGGATTATCTTCCGGTAACTGAAGCGTCGCTTGAGTTCCACCAGTTTCCCTTTAGTTTCTTCGTTCTTAACTAACAGATCATTAAATTCGTCGGGTGCAATACCGATAGGCAGGGCATCCAGTCTTACAGTGCGCCTGTCAACTTCAACTCGGTCCATCTGACTGTTAAGACCCAGTAGTCTCATGATCGAAGTCCTAAAATGCTGGAGGTAACGATGGGTGTGAAAAGCGAGATAATCGGCGC
>JAICPS010000336.1 GCA_025929715.1 Anaerolineae bacterium
AATGGCCGTCACCCAGCTTCGCGTGCTAGGCGGCGCCGTGTCCCGCGTGCCCGCCGACGCCACCGCCTACGCCCACCGCGACCGGCGCATCATGGGCAACGTCGCCGCCCTGTACGAAAATCTCGAGGAAGCCGCGCAGCACGAAGCGTGGGTCGCCAGCTTCGCGGGCGCGCTGGCGCAGGGCGCACCGGCCGCATACGTGAACTTCCTTGGCGCCGAAGAGGGCGACCGCATCCGCGAAGCGTACCCGGGGACCACCTGGAAGCGCCTCGTCGCCGTGAAAGGGCGCTACGATCCCACCAACCTCTTCCGCATGAACCACAACATCCCGCCGAGCGGCGCAGTCTAAACGTCGCCGCTTCACCAGGCGCCCGGCACTTTCGAAGTGCCGGGCGCCTCCACAAACTACCACCCCACTCCCAAATCAGGTAATATCTAAGCACAGCCCGCCGGGGCATGATGAAGCTTTACAAAATAACTCGGTAATGCTGTGGCCGGTCTCTATTTGGGTCGTTTGACCCAAATAGAGACCGGCCCGAGCGAATTACCGTATTAAAATGTCCGGCTACAAAGCAGCGGTGGAAAAATCCACCTTTGGTATCTCGACCACGCCATTCATTTCTTTTGCAAATCCGCAGGACCACGTTCTCAGCCGGATTCATCCGGCGCCGCCTCCTAACCCGGCGACTTCATCGCCGGGCGATCTGCCACCGCCTCATAGCCATGCTCCAACAAACGCCGCTCCTCCAGTTCACCCTCCTGCTGCTCACACTTCTCGCCGCACCCGCCGGACGGCGCGCATTCGCCGCCGACTCCCGGCCACAGGAAGCCCCCCTGCCCGCTCCATTCACTTTCTCCGACGAGCAGTTCGTCTCCGGAGCACTGCGCGGGCAGATGCAGATCGAGCGTTATCTTCAGCGTCACGGTGGGATGCTGGCAGAGCTTACCCTCGAGCCCACCCTGGGTAAATACAGCCCCGCCGCCGAGGGCCTGGCCTTTCTCGGCGAAGCCTATAGCGTCAGCCCCGCCCTGTTGCTCACCCTTGCGCGCGACAGCTTCGACCTTCCCACCGATCACACTGTCACGGTTGAGGCCGCGTCGCCCGCTGCCCCCATCGACGAAGAAGCGCTCGCGCATTGGTTCCGCTGGACCGCCATGACCCTCTCGCGCTGGTTCTACGATCATTACTACGAACACGCCCTGCCGCTCGTCACACCCGTGCTCGGCGAAACATTCCATCTCAACGCCGGCAACTCTGCCACTTACGCGCTGCGCAGCTACTTCTTCGCCGAAATATACACAAGCGGCGACCCGCACGAGGCGCTGGCGGCGTGGGAGCAGGCCCTCGCCGCCGCCTACGCCGCCCAGTTCGCGCCCCCGCTCGCCGGCCGCCTGCACGCCCGCCAGCCCACGGCCGCCGACCTGGCGACGCTCCCGCCGCTCAGGCTGCCATGGACCAGCGGCGACACGTGGTACTACACCGGCGGCCCGCACAACTTCGACGGCAGCAACCGCCTGCCCCTCTCCGGCGTGGACTTCCAGCCCGCCGGCCCCTACGGCTGCAACCCCGAAGTGGCCCTCGGCCGCTGGGTGCTCGCCGCCGCCGCCGGCCGCACCGTCGACTACCAGAGCCACTGGCTTAAGCTGGACCACGACCACGACGGCGACCCGAACACGGGCTGGCAGACCGTCTACGGCCACCTGGCCAACCGCGCCGGCGACGACGTGCCTTTGCGCCAGGGACACCCGCTGGGCAATCCCTCCTGCTACGGCGGCTTTGCCGGCGGCGTGCACGTCCATTTCGGCGTCAAATTCCAGAACGTCTGGCAGCCGGCGGAGCAGCTAATCCTCTCCGGCTGGGGATTCGAGCGCGGGCTGGAGCCATATCACGGCGCAATGTATAAGGCGGGCCAGGCGGATCGCGAATCTTGCTTCGAACCCGACCGCCCCAACATGGACTGTGC
The DNA here is from genome assembly GCA_025929715.1 of Anaerolineae bacterium. Taxonomy (GTDB): domain Bacteria; phylum Chloroflexota; class Anaerolineae; order Promineifilales; family Promineifilaceae; genus JAAYYY01. Next base: position 1,965 of record JAICPS010000336.1, read on the forward strand.
CTTCGCGGCGCTCGTCTCGGACAACAACCACTTCGCCCCGAACGGGTACCGGCAATAACGAACCGTACAGCGATTTTGTAAAGCGCTGAAGCCAGTTACCAACTGGCTCTACATCGTATGCCACTGTAGCAGCCAGTTGGTTACTGGCTGTACGCTGAACGGCGCTGCTGTAGCAGCCAGTTGGCAACTGGCTGTACACTACCCGTCCACCGACTATTGTGGAACCACGGCGACCGCGTCCATTTCCAACAGAAAGTCAGGGTGCGCCAGTCCCGCGACGAAGGCCATCGTGATGGTGGGTGGATTGGCGGGATTGCCCCACATGCGCTGGAAGGCTTCAAAGCCCACTTGCAGAGATTGCCCCTGCACCACATATAAATTCCACTTCACGACGTGCTCTACCCCGGCACCGCCGGCTGCCAGCGCTTGCTGAATGTTTTTCAAGACTTGCTCGGTTTGCGCCGCGAGGTCGCCTTTGCCGACGATTGCTCCCGACGCATCCACCGCATCCTGCCCGCCGACAAAGACCGTTTTCACATTGCCGGTGACGACCACCACGTTTGTAAAGGCGGGGTTCTGGTGTAAGGTGTCTGGACTGAGGTACTGGACTTTGCCTGTTTCAGAGGTTTGAGCCATCGATCTACTCCTTGTTGGTGGATTTTGGGTGATGATTTTACGATAGTTTGCACAATCAAATCACGCGCATCAACCGATCGGTTGATGCGGTCGCTCCCAGTCGGTTGACCGCATAATCCATCCCTCGCTAGCCCAAATTCAATCCTTCGGCTGGCTACTTTCTCCGGGCCGGCTGCTATTCTGTAGCCATTGAACACAAACCTAACAGTCAGAATCAGACAGGAGGATGTCATGAAACAGGAAACAGTTGTCAATTCAGAACAGGTCAAAGGGGAACACGAAGTTGGAAAGTGGATGGGAGCGTTTATGATCCTCACGGGCGCCATCTTCCTCATGGGGACGTCCGGGATCACCATCGCGGGGCACAGTCCCTCGATGCTGGTAGCCCTGGTGCCCATTTATTGGATCGGCGTGTCGGCTTATAGGCGCTACAAGGAAGACGGCCGCCTCACCCGCCGTGTCTTCAGCATTGCCGTTTTCGCCGTGCTGCCCTTCGCTTACATGGCCGCGATGGCGCTGGGCTACAGCGTCTCAGGCCTATGGCCTCTAGGCATCATTGTCGTTGGCGTTTCATTCGTCTTGTTGGGCGGCAGCAAATAGAGCTAGAGCCTGAAAGGAGGGTACGATGACACAGGTTATTGAAGTACGAAATCTACACAAGGCTTACGACGGAGTTACGGCCGTGGATGATGTTTCCTTCAACGTCGATGAAGGCGAGATCTTTGGCATCATCGGGCCAAATGGGGCCGGCAAGACGACGACGATTGAGTCAGTCATCGGGTTGCGCAAACCGGATGGTGGAAGCGTCTCGGTGCTCGGTCTGGATCCGCAAACCGAGGCGCGCAAGTTGGGCAACCGCATTGGCACCCAGCTACAAGAAGCGGCGCTGCCGGAGCGGATGAAAGTATGGGAAGCGCTTGATTTGTACGCTTCCTTCTATGAAAAGACCGTCCCTTGGGAGCCCCTGGTAGAGCAATGGGGCCTGGCCGAGAAGCGAAACACTCAGTTTGGAGGTCTTTCCGGCGGGCAGAAGCAGCGCCTGTTCATTTCGCTGGCCCTGTTGAACGATCCCCAAATCGTCTTTCTGGATGAGCTGACGACAGGGCTGGACCCGCAGGCTCGCCGGGCGACCTGGGACCTGATCCGCGCTATCCGCGAGCAGGGCAAGACCGTTGTTTTAATCACCCATTTTATGGATGAGGTTGAAGCGCTGGCGGACCGGGTGGCCGTAATCGATCACGGTCGGGTCATCGCCCTGGACACCCCGGACAACCTGATCGCCAGCCTGAACGGCGAGACGCAGGTGCTCTTCTCAGTCCCCAACGGATTTGAGGCGGAACGGCTGGAGAAAGTGAGCGGCGTCACCGCCGTGCACCAACACAACCAACACATCACCATCAGCGGCAATGGTCCATTGCTGGCCAATGTGGCCGCCGCGCTAGCCCAACACAATATCGCCCCGGCCGACCTGCGCGTGCAGCAGGCCAATCTGGAAGATGTCTTTCTGGCATTGACCGGGCGAACGATTAGGAACTGAGTGAAGGTGAAGCCTTGTGCTGACCCGGTTAACCACTCATGATCAAAAGGAGTTAATCATGAAGTCCTTTCTCAAGCTCACCTACATGGAATTGAAACTACAGCTCCGCGAGCCGGTGGCTCTCTTCTTCACCCTCGCCTTTCCGGTGATGGTAATGGTGCTGTTTGGCTTCATCTTCGGCAACGAAGCCGAAGAGTTGCTCGGCGGCTACGGCCAGGTAGATCTGTCCGTGCCCGGTTACATCGGCATGGTCGTCGGCACCATTGGCATGCTGAGCATTCCCACCACGCTGGCCAATTATCGTGAGCTGGGCATTCTGCGGCGGCTGCGCGCAACGCCCCTGGGTTCCAGTCCGGTGTTGTGGTCGCAGGTGGCAGCACAAGTCTTGATGACAGCCGCAGGCATCATCTTGCTCTTCATCGCCGGCCTGGCCATCTTCGACCTGCGCATTCCCAACGGCAATCTGGCTATCGTTCCAGCCATCCTGCTAAGCGCCTTTAGCTTCTTCGCCGTAGGCTTCGTCCTGGCCGGCGTCATGCCCTCCGCCCGAACGGCCCAGGCAGTAGGGATGGCTATTTTCTACCCCATGCTCTTCCTGTCCGGCGCGGCCATGCCTCGCTACATCATGCCCGACTTCGTGCAACAGATCGCCGGATTGTTGCCGCTGACGCACGTCGTCATCCTGATCGAAGACCTCTGGTTGAAGGGAACCTGGAACCTCACATCAGTGGCGGTAGTCGCGGTAGTGCTCATCCTGGGCCTGGTGATATCTCGTTTCACATTCCGCTGGGAGTAATGGTACACTGGTTGTAATTGAAAGAAATAGTCGCCAGCTTTTTCTGCTCGAGGAGAATGCTCGAACGGTAGTTGAAAAAGCTGGTGACTTTCATTGGCATCTACTATGAACGCGAAGCAGGAGAGGCGGGCCGACGTCTGGGTGAAGTGGGACTGGCTGTGGAAAGCGATCTTCTACGCCGCCGTCATCGTTTCCACGTGGCTAACGCTGCTAGACGATGACCGTAAAGCCCCGGTCTGGGCGGTGCTGTTGTTGACGGGGATCTTGCTGCTCTGGCATTGGGGCGGATTGAAGCTGGCCTACAGGAAATCAGATGATTTGGACAATTACGCCGTCTTCCGCTTCATCGTCATCATTGGCGTCATCGTTCTCTGGTTCGCATTGGTCAATATGTCACCTGCCTATTACTTCACCCTCTTCGGTCTATTCGGCCAGGTTTTTCGCCATCTACCCCTCCGCTATGGCGTGATTGCCGTCCTC
>JAICPS010000748.1 GCA_025929715.1 Anaerolineae bacterium
AGGCAATCTCCTGGTGAGCGGTGAATCGGTGGCCTTATCCTATTTGCACCAGTACGAGCGCAGCCGGCAAACGTGTCAGGGGCCATGGCTTTTAACCGGCGACACGTATTACGTCGACGAAGACGGCTACTACTGGCACGCCGGGCGCTCGGACGACATGATCAAAGCCGGCGGCATCTGGGTTTCGCCGATGGAAGTCGAAAGCGTGCTAATCGGCCACGCGGCGGTGGTCGAGTGCGCCATCGTCGGCCGCGCTGATGCCTCGGACCTGACCAAACCACAGGCTTTCGTCGTGCTGAAAGCGGCCTATGAAGGCTCGCCGCAGTTGGAATAGGAACTGATCCAGTACGCGCGCACGCAGATCTCCCTTGCAAACGACCGCGTTGGATGGCGTTTGTAGCACAGTTGCCGAAGACGGCGACGGGGAAGATTCAGCGATTCGAGTTACGCGAGCTGGCTGAGGCGCTTCATGATGAGGAGGTTGGGGCGGGAAGGACGGTGTAATCATCGTTATTATGCTCTAGCAAGCCGAGGGAGAGCAGTTGAGATGCAAAAGTCTCTACGTCGGCACGCAGGCGCGCTTCGTCAACGGCATAGATCTGTACTAGCGTACTAACCACGTCGTCAACATTGCCGTATTCGATGAACGCCTGCCACATACGGGCAGATACACCTTGGAGGCTGTAACTGTTGCCGGTTTCTACGTTGCCGAGGATCAGTTCGCTTTCAAGCACGCCGAAGAGGACGGCGCGTGAGGGTTTCAACGCGCCTTTACCCTCCGGCTGAATCTGCACCGGAATTGCTTCGAAATCGACGAGCGGTCGGTTTTTCAGACATAATTCTGGCGGCAGAACTCGCCAGCCGTGTTCCACTCGCTCCGTGTGGGGATTCCAGATGCCGGAATCTGGCTCATTCCACGGGAAGCAAATGTGTTCAGGTAACCCGATCCAGTAACGGTCGTCGCCCGCTCGTGTCGCTGCTTCGCCGCGCCAGTTTTCGTACCGTTCTCCCAGTTGTCCGGGAGCATGGTCGTGAAGGTCGTGGCCGCCGATACAGGCGATGACGCGTGGTTCTTGTTCGAGAATAGCGCGCCGCAAATTGGGATGTGAGTAGAGATGGGCAAAGATAATCGATTCCTCGGGGAATCGTTGCAGAAACTGGCGGAAACGAAAACCGGTAATGGCACAATCGTCAACAACCACTAAGGGGGCGCTCGCTTTGGGGAGGCTGCTGGGGAGCAGGAGTTGCTCCTTCCCAAGGTCCAGAAGATATGACAGCATGCCCAGGACAATGTACCCACCGCGCGGGATGGCTGTGAAGCGAAAAGCTCTTAACGCGCTGCGGCCGAACTTTTCAAGCAACGCTCTGCCCACGCGCTGGGATCCTGACTCGGCCTGCCGGTAGTCAACGTAGCGCAGACGGGATAATAATGAATTTAGCTGCCAGCCTATTGCGTCTAGTTGTTTATTAGATACATTGAAGTAGCCAAGCACGCCAATCATGGCATCTGGCGCCGGACGTAGGACGACGGTAATATGCGATTCTTCACTCCAGATTGGATTTGCTGCCACCGCCCGGGCCAGGTGAAGCGAAGTAAGTATACCGCAGCGCACAACCGGTTGCCTCGGCCTACCAGTGCTAAGATAAGCTCACCCGGCCGCCCGGAGCCTTCAATGCCCGTCACC
>JAICPS010000063.1 GCA_025929715.1 Anaerolineae bacterium
CGCGACCCACTTCATCGCATCAAACGCGATCAGCCGTGACAAGTAGCTTTCACCGGTGACATCCGACAGCGAGACATAGTCACTATTGTTGCCCTGGAAGTTGTAGGTACCCAGCGACACCCACTCGTCGCCGTTGGCCGACTGGTCCACGACTTTCAGTGTGTAGCCGTCGCGATGGGCCACCCAGTAACGCGCCGACGAAGTTGTGGTGTAGCGGAATGGAATGTAGACGAACACCTCGTACCGTCCGGCGCTAAGCTGTGGATACCAGCGCGCCCAGTTGTAGTTGCTGCGCGGAGTGTCGTTGTTCTTAGTCCACGTCAGGCGGCTGTTGTAGCCTTCGTCCGCCGTGCGCCAGGAGCTCGAGCTGCCGCCCTTCACAAAGCCGGCGTCCTTATCGTCCACCACGATGCCTCCGGCCGGCGGCGGCGTGCCGCCGTCCGTGCGCGTCCAGCTCAGCTTCGCCACGGCATGGTCCCGACCATCGAAGTACTCCAGCTTCACAGGCGCGTTGCCGTTCAGATAGATCGTCCCGTTGTAGCTCGCCACGGCCTGATTGACCCACTTGTCGATCAGCAGGTGGCCGTTCACCCACAGCCGCACGCCGTCGTCACTGCTCGTCGTGAAGCGGTAGTTGCCTGCCGCGAAGTTCAGCGTGCGCGTCCAGCGCGCCGAGAAGTTGTCCGCCTGCACGCCGCTTGCCGGCGCGTTTAGGCCCCAGTTGAAGTCGACGTTGGCGTCGTCGCGCACCAGCACCGGGTTGCCGCTCAGATTCGTGTTGTTGAAATATTCGCCGCGCCAGGCGTTGATCGGCTGCGAAACAACTTCATAGTTGAAAGAAGCTTCGGCCAGCCCGCCACTCTCATAATATTCCACGCGCACCAGGTGGTGACCGGCGCTCACGCTCTTCTCCGCGCTAAAACTCTGCGCCGGATGCTCGCTCCAGCGGTCGATGATCAGCGCGTCGTCCAGCCACACGCGCACGCCATCGTCGGTGCGCGCTGTGAAGCGATAGGTGGCAGCATCCAGCGAAAGATAGCGCGTCCATCGCGCCGAGAAGTTATCGACGCCGATAGCCGAATTAGGCGAACCATTGCCCCAGTTGAAGTTGATCGAAGCGTCCGCCCCCGTCACCAGCGGCTGGCCCGACAGCGAGGCGTTATTCCAATACTGCGCCGACCAGAAGGGGTCGTTGTGCTGTGGTAGCGGCCCGCTCTCCTGGCCCGCAGGCGCCGCGGCAGCCGCCGCCGCTCCCGCCAACACCGGTAGTAACAACATCAGTGCCAATAAGAGAGAAAAGAAGCTGTTTTTCCGTAACAAAGATTTGTCAGACATGATGTACCTCCAATCCTGCTTGTACCATCCTTAAACCGATGGCTGCTGCCCTGGCGCCCGGGTGAGCGAACCCGGCAACATCGTTAATCTCGTACTCATTCATATGACGACCAGGGCTCCAAAAAAGTTCCGCAGCGTCACATCAATGATAGTTGAAGTCAAACCGGCGCCGCATCGGCCTGGCGGCGGGTTAGAGGATCAGACTTTGGATGGAGGAGGAGTCGCCGAATGCATTCTCAGGCTCGATCGAGCAGATAAAAGTAAAGAGCCCCCCGGCTCTTACAAAACCAGGGGGCTCTTGTTGTCCTCCGTCTTCGGCTAGCTGACCCTCGGTCAGCCCCCGTCCCTACGGCGTCGTCGAATTATAGAACCAGTTATACGAGAAATACCCTTGCGGACTTTCCAGCCGTATCGCGATCGTCGTCCGCCCCTGCAGGTTTTGCGGAATCGAGTAGGTGGCCTCAAAGCTGCCGCCTGCTCCCGAATCGGTCGTCGCCACCACCGTGCCGTTCACGCCGCGCGTGCCCAGCGCGCCCATGCGCACGGTGAACGCCTGGTTGGGCGGGAAGTTGCTCGTGCGAATCGTCACGCTGGTATCGCGCTGCACCGATACGATGCTAAACGTGGGAATGACAAACGTCGACGTGGCGGCCGGTGTGCTGGTAGGCGCCGGCGTGTTTGTCGGACCAGGCGTATTCGTCGGCCCCGGCGTGCCGGTGGGCAGCGGGGTCGCGTTTGCCGTCGTGTTGTAGAACCAGTTGAATGAATAGAAGCCTCCCGGCGCTTCGAGCCGGATGGCGATCTGCCGCGCGCCGTGCAGGTTGACGGGAATGTTATAGGTCACGTCAAAGCTGCCGCCGTTGCCCGAGTTTGTCGTCGCCACCACCGTGCCATTGACGCCCTGAGTGCCCATAGGGCCCATGCGCACCGTGAAGGCGCGATTAGCCGGATAGTTGTGCGTGCGAATCGTCACCGTCTGGTCGGCCTGGACGGCGATGATGCTGATCGTGGGTATGGTCTGCGCCTGAACGACAGCCACCGTACCCAGCGCGACTAGAATAAGTACCAATACAAGCGCGGGTAAGAAAAACCGGCGCATCATAGAATGGGTGGGGGTCGAATTCCTCGTTGCCATGTGTCCTATTCTCCTTCAGAAATGCGGAACCTCAGATCCAAACTGCGTCTACTTAACAGTATAAAGGATAATCTGTCCGCTGCAGCATTACGTCCGCATTTAGAAGGAAAATGGCTCCGCCAAAAGGAGTAGAGGTGAGTAGACTTTCCCGGAAACTCAAGCCGTCGCGCGGCCAGTTTCCGGGAAAGTTATACGAGGCAAAACGTGGCGCAAACTTCCCTGATTGCGACGCCCGCGCCACGATCAATCCGGAAAAGCCAGCTCAAACGTAATTGTGTAATCATAAGCAGCATCATAATCTGTGTTGCTAATCACTACGTAGTACGTCTTGCCCGGCGCGACCCCCTCCCCTTCGGGCCACGTGCGCGGCCCATCGGGCACAGCCTCACAACCATTCTCTCCGTCCTCATAGAACTTATACTTCAGCGCCATCTCCGCGTCCGGAAGCTGATCCTGGACGTGGCCATAGACCCAGCCGAACGCGAAATCATGTACGTCCGAAAAGGTCAGCTTGACGACGGCGGTCGAGAGAGGACCGACGGTGAGCTGGTGGTACAGATTGTCGGTCCACTGGAGCTCGAAGATCTCAAATTCCTCCACCACCTGCTCCTCGACAAAGCAGGGACTCTGCAGCACACCGTCAAAATTAATCGCTTTCTCCATCACCTGGTTCTTCGCCCAATCCCAATACGCGTCTAGATAGTCGCCGTCGCCCAAAACGTTAACAACATCCTCTGTCTTTGCGCCCACGACCAATACGTCTTGCAGATAACCCAGGCCGAGCCCATTGTTCAGGCCATAAAAGACCCAAAAGTCCTGCGCAAAGTACGGATCAAGGTCGGGCTCGGGCAAATTGGTCGCGCTGCCAAACATCAGAGAGACGTCCACCTTATGGAGCTTAAGCCAACTGTCCACGTCAGAGCGTACCATCTGGTCATCATAAGCGGCCGATTTTTCAGCAGCCGTCGCCATACCCTCGATAATCCAGTCCTCTGCTGCCCCGTTCAGATAATCGTCGAGCACAGGGTAATAGGCAAATTCGGTGGCGTGGAAATATTCATGAATAAGGATGAATATATAGTTTGGGTCGAGTCCAGTTGCGGGATCCATGCACAACACCAGCTCTCCTGTGTGTGGGGAATAGTAACCACCGAGGTTTGCGCAATAGCCATAGTCGTCTGGGTGAACGTAAACAGTGTATCCTAACGAACTAAGCGAGTTCGGATTGTAATGCAACGTTTCGTCCAGATATCGTAGCCGTGGCTCAAAAAATCCCAGGTCTTGTTGAATGCGCAGGTAGATGAGCTCGAGGGTCGTCTCGACGTCGCTTTCAATCGTTTCTGTGCAGGCATTAGCAGCAATGAAATGTTGGCACTTAACGTTGAATAAATCGAACTGCCCTCGACGTGGCACACCCACGCCGGCGGACGCCGCTGCAGCATTCGGCGGTGAATCAACGTCCGGGTGAGTGACCAAAACCAAGGGATTTCCTTCGTTATGGAGGCCGGCAATCGTGGTCAGGAACAAATTTTGATCTGGGTCAAAGACTCCTTCCAGCATAGTCCACGCCTGCACGCCTGGCTCAGCATCGTTGACGTGATCGCCGGAGGTAAGCATCGCCAGCGCCAGGTGATCCGTGCCAGCGCCAGGCGGCACCGGGAAGGCCAGGATAAAAGGACTTTCCGTAACAACGTAAACGTCCTCGCCCGCGCTGATCTCGTAGAACTCGCCCAGCATCTGCGCTTGCGAGGGAAGCGCCGTGGGCGGAGCAATGGTTCTGGAAATCGTCACCATGATCGGCGCATCCAGCGTATCGGTAAACGCCCCAATGCCCACGCCGTCCGGTCCTATCACCGTGCCGCCATTGTCCAGCGTGCCGCCGCCCACATTGTCCGGCGGACCGGCGATGACGGGTAAATAAACAATCGGATCTTCGCCGCCACTCTGTGCAAAGGCGAAAACGCTCGCCGAAACGGCCACTCCCGCCACACACAAAGCCAGCGTCAGGAACAGACGCTGCAACTTCATAGAAAAATGATTCATTTCCATACCTCAATAAATTTACACGATACCTGACCCCTATGATAACCCCCTAGCGCCTACAAAAGGCTTACGCCACAATTGACAGGATGCCGTTCACGATTCACAATAAGCTTCATGGGGCCCGAACTGCGCTTACAGTTACTAGGCAGCATTTCCATCACGCTAGGGGAGCAACCGATAACCCCACTTCGCTCGCGCACCGCCGAAGCGCTGCTCATCTACCTCGCCATGCATCACAAACCTTTCTCCCGCCAGGTGTTGGCCGACCTCTTCTGGGATGAGCGCTCCCAAAAACAGGCGCTCTCCAACCTGCGCACCATTCTCACCATGCTGCGCCGCGAACTCGGCGACCACCTGCACATCGCCCGCCACACCGTCGCCTTCAACCACGAGTCCCCTCACTGGCTCGACGCAACCGAATTCACCCACCTACTCACCCCAACACCCTTCCAATCCCCAATCTCCACTCTCCAATCCGCCCTCCACCTCTACCACGGTGACTTCCTCAGCGGCTTCTCCCTCCCGGAATCACGGGGCTTTGAGGCCTGGAGCATGCTCGTGCGCGAGCAGCTGCGCCAGATGGCCACCGCCGCGCTGCACAGGCTCAGCCGCCACTTCCTGGACAACGGGCAGTATGAAATCGGCGTCCCCTACGCGCAACGTTTGCTGCATATGAATTCTTTAGATGAGCGCGCCCAGCGGCTGTTGATGGAGCTGTTCTGGCGCGATGGCCGGCGCGCCGGCGCCATCCAACAATATCAAAGCGCCCGCCAACTGCTGGCCAAAGAACTCGCCGTGGAACCCGACCCGGCCACAACGGCCCTTTATGAACGCATTCGCGACACGCCTTTCCCACCACCGTGCTGCGTGCCAACACCGCTTACCGCTTTCGTCGACCGCGACGAGGAGCTGGCGAGTTTGTCCACGTTTTTGTCAGACCCGTACACGCGCCTCATCACCATTCTCGGCCCTGGCGGCATCGGCAAGACCCGCCTGCTCATCGAAGCCGCTCGCCAGACGGCCATTACCCGGCCCGGGCGCTTCCCCGACGGCGTTTACTTTATCCCGCTTGCTAGCCTGCCCTCGGCCGACTTCTTGCCCACCACCCTGGCCGGCCACATCGGGCTGACGTTTCAGGGACAGACGGACGCAGCGGAACAGGTGCTGTCCTATCTTCAGCCGCGTGAGATGCTGTTGGCGTTGGACAACTTTGAACATCTGATTACCCCAACGAGCCTGCGCTGGTTAGCCCGCATCGCCGAAGAAGCGCCCGCTGTTCGCCTGCTGATAACTTCTCGCGCCCGGCTGGGGCTGTACGGCGAACATTTGCTGGAATTGGGCGGGCTGGCCGCGCCGTCGCCCACTATGGCGGAGCCCCAAGACGTCGCCTCCGTACGTCTGTTCACCGCCCACGCCGCCGCCGTCCGGCCCAACTTTGCCCCCGACGCGGTAGAAATGGCGGCCATCGTCCGCCTGTGCAACTTGGTCGACGGCATGCCGCTGGCCCTGGAATTGGCGGCGGCCGGGGCCCGTCACCTGCATTGTCGTGAAATTGTGGCCCAGGTGCAGGAGAAGCTCGATTGGGAATTCGGCCATTTCCCCAACCGTCCCCGCCGCCACCAGAACCTGCAAGCCGTCTTCGCCCACTCCTGGAGCATGCTTGACGTCGCGCAGCAGGCCGCCGCGCGCCGCCTGAGTGTCTTCGCCGGCCCGTTTGATGCCGCCGCGGCCCAGGCCGTAGCCCACATCTCCGCGGCCCGGTTGGCCGCCCTGCGCGACCAATCCCTGCTCGCCGAGGTCCGGGCCGGCTGGTTTGGTATACATCCCCTCATTCGCCGCTTCCTGGCCGAAAAGCTCGACCGTCACCCCGATGAAGCCAGGGAAACAGCGCACCGCCATGCACGCCACATCGTGCAGCTGGTGGCGTCGTTCGCGCCGGAAAAAAATATGGAGAGCTATTATCGCGAACTGCAATCTATCATGGTCGATTGGCACGATCAGGTCGTTGCCGCCGCGCTCTGGCTGGCCCGCAATCGCGACTTTTCCCGGCGCAGCCTTGTGTCCTTGATTGAACGGCTTAATTTTTACTTCAGTTACGGCGACCAGTTTGAAACGTGGAAGGTTGTTTATGCCCAGTTGGTGCAGGCGCTGGCCGAAGGCGAAGGCGAAACGGAAAACGCGACCTGGCTAACGGCGGTGCTGCGCTCGCGTATCGCCGGGGCCGATATCGAACTCCATGCCTATGGTCGGGCGCAAGCCCAATTCGAGCAGCTTTTGCCCGAAGCAATGCGGATTGAGAACGGCGCGCTTTTGAGCTATTGCCATCACATGCTCGGCCGGCTGGCCATGCGCCGCGCCGCTTTTGCCGCCGCCTACCGCCATCTTGCCGCCGCTCTGCCACCGCTGGAGCCAGACGGATACGGGCCGCAGTATTATTTTCCGGTGTACCGTACCTGGACGGAAGCGGCTGTGCTCGCCGGCGACGTGGCCCAGGCGCGCGCCACGGCCGACAAAGCCTATCAGCTTGCGCTTGACGTCGATTCCGAGGCAGAAGCGGCGCCCATCTATGCCTGGGCGCTGGGCGAAATTGCGCGGCTGGAAGGCGACCTGCCCCAGGCGCGGGAACACCTGGAGCACGCCCTGGCCCTGTCGCAAGTCAAAGGCAACCGGCAAGAGATCGCCAGGTGTAAGTCTTCCCTCGCCGAGGTATTGGAAGACGCCGTCTCGCTGGAAGAGGCGGAAGAAGTGATTCCGCGGCCTGAACCGCCCTCTTCACGCTAAAACCGTTCGTCGACCAGCCGCACGACCGGCGCCCCAATTAGGCTCGCAACCATCAGCGCGAGCAAGGCGGAGAGAATGGCGCTGTAGCCCAGCGTGCCATACAGTGCGCGCTCGTCGCCGGTGGTCAGCGGGATGCCCACGCGCCACGCCGAAACGGCCGCTTCAACCAGGCCCGTTGCACCGACCACCGCCAGAAAAAAGAGGAAATTCAGCACGACGAGCATAAAGGGATTGGTAAACGTCCGGTCCCATCTCATCAGGTGGCTTTCCAGCCGCGCCAGGACCACCGTGGCGACCAAAAGCGCCGCCATCATCAGCAGGTGCATGCCGAACAACACGCCAAAACGCTCAGGCCACCAGGCCGCCACCAGCCATTGGCCCAGCCCGTATCCCAGCGCAACCACCAGCAACAGCCCCACGCCCAACCCAGCCACAAACAAGCCCTTTTGCCAGCTGTTGAAGCGTTCGGCAACCGGCCTCTGCCCGGCGGTCCGTTCCCCCAGCGCCCGTAACGCCTGGTAAATGGCGTCAAAGCGCCTATCCGAGACCCCCCTCCATTTGGAAATGGTATGGCTCTGATGTTGCGAGTTCGTGAGCGTTATCCGCGGGCGCGCTTCGTCCGGCAGGCCCATCCGTTCTTCAGGCTGGATGGTGAGAAAATCGTGTTCGATGCATAGCCTGCACAGCTGCTTTTTTTCGTCCCAGCCCAGGGGCAGCTTATATTTTGTTTCGCGCCCTCCGGCAGTCACCCGCGTAATAAACATCTGGCTCATCGTCCAATGGGGCAGGTGAACCCTGACCCCGCCGCTCAACGGCTGTACGTCGTCAAGGTCAAATTGCACCTTCGACCAGGAATATTCTTGCCTCAGAAATTCAGCCGTCTTGTTTGTTTTCATCTGACACAGGGTTTCGCACGTGAGCTGTGAACATTATAACATGAACCAGGTCGCACTTGACAAACCCCACAAAATCGTTTATCCTTATATCTAGATTACCCACTTAACCGGGTAACACGATAAATCGGGTAAAATACATTCTACGGAGTTCCATCTATGCCCGCTCCACAACAAAGCCTCATCGTCACCTCTCCGCCTTCAACGCTGTCCATCGCGCTGGAACCCGCCCAGAACGCCTTTCACAGCCTTTCCGTACTCGGCCATTCTGAAAAGCTTTCTGGTTTTGGTCAGTGGGTAGACAACACCCTGGCAGCGATGAGCGACGAGGAAACCGCGCGCCACCGCCTGGTAATCATTGGCTTCTACTTCGCCATCCAGCCGCAAAAGAGCTGGCCCAGCTTCCCCGCCTACCTCGAATACCTGGCCTCACTGCCTCCACAGGCAATCGTCGACCGCCTGCTGACCATGTACGCGCGCATCCCACCGCGTGACGGCGAGATATGCCACGACATGGTCGCGCAGCCGCTGCCCATCAACCGGCAGCATGTGCTTGCCAGCCTCGACAACTACCTGAACTTCCTCTACGAGCGTTTTTCGCCCGAGGGCGTGCTAGAAGATATCGAGACCGAGGCCTACCGGCTGCTGGCCGATCCACCAGCGTTGCAGCAGCTGCTCGTTTCCCATTTACGTCACATGTGGGACGCTTATCTGCAGGGCGAGTGGCAGCGCGTGCAGCCCATGCTGCAAAACGCCGTGGATGCTTTCGCCGCCGAGGATCTTAGCGACATGACGCGGCTCGAGGCCGCCAATTTCGTCACCGGACAGGAGCTAGAAGAAGAGCGCTGGGCCGGCGTGCTGCAGCAGGCTAAACAGATCGTCTTCGTGCCTTCTGCGCACGTCGGTCCCTACCTCGGCCGCTTCTGGCACAACGGCACGCTGGGCATTATCTTCGGCGCCCGCCTGCCCGCCGGCGCCCAAATCGACGCCCCCGACCTCAGCCGCGCCGAAATCGTCGTGCGCCTCAGCGCGCTGGCCGACGACACGCGCCTCAGCATCCTCAAGCTCGTGGCCACCGAAGGCGAAATGCGCTCCCAGGAAATTATGGACCGTCTGGAGCTCAGCCAGTCCGCCGCGTCGCGCCACCTCAAACAGCTCAGCGCCACCGGCTACCTGTCCGAGCGCCGCTGCGCCGGCGCCAAATGCTACCGCCTCAACGAAGACCGCGTCGAAGACACCCTGGACGCCATCAGCGCCTTTCTATTAGGTTGATCATCTTGATTGCTCGGGCCGGTCTCCGGCCGAGCCCGTGTTGGACATAAAGCGAGGTGAAAAAATGACCGACCGCCATCAGATCTGGACAACCGCCGTCGAAACCATGAACGCTTTCGTCCCCTTTTTCCAGGAACGAACCACCGCCGCCATGCAGGGCGCTCCATCGCACTGGTTCTTCGTGGTCATCGCCGCCGCCAACGAGCCGCGCCCCCTGACCGTGCCGCAGCTTCAAGAAATTTATCCTTACAATGGCCGCGAGGCGTTGCAAGAAGCGGTCAACGCGCTGGTCGAAGACGGCAGCCTGGAACCGGCGGCCAACGGCCAACAGGGCAATCACAAGGGCTACTGCGCCACCGAAAAAGGTCGCTTGCTGATTCAGGGCTTCTTCGACGCCGCCCACGAAGGTCTGCGCGACGTGGCGCCCCTGCCCGCCGCAGACCTGGGCGAGCTGCGCGATATGCTGCAAACACTCGTTCTGAATACCCAATCGCCGCGGCCCGCCCACCACTCCATTTTCCACGCCGGCCGCCTAGCCGATCCCGGCCACCAGGGCAGCCTAGCCGCGCAGATCGACCAGTACGTCACCGACCTCTACTACTTCCGCGACGACGCGCACATCGCCGCCTGGCGCCCCGTCACCATTCTCAGCGGCCCCGCGTGGGAATCGCTGACCCTGATCTGGCGCGATGAGGCTCACACCCCGGCCGAAGTCGCCGCGAAGCGCCCGGGCCGCCGTCTTTCCGAAGAAGACTATGGCGCCGCGTTCGACGAGTTGGCTCAACGGCGCCTGGTGAGCCTGGATGGGGGCGTGGCGCAGATTACCGACGAAGGCCGTCGCGTGCGTGAAGAGGCCGAGGCGCGCACCGACGAAATCTTCTTCACCGCCTGGGACAACCTCGACGCCGGCCAACACGAGCGCCTGCACGTCCTCTTGCAGCAGATGCGCGACAATTTGCAAAGCGCGGCCCGCGCCCGCATGTGGCCGCTCATCAACGACGTCGCCGCCGCCATGCAGCCGCTGGTTCTTCCCGCCGTGCAGCCCGTCATGCAGGCCCACTTTCAAGGGCCCGGCTACTTCAACCACGTGCGCATGGCGCGCGAGGCCCAGCCGCAGCCCTACACCGTGCAGCGCTTCTCCACCCGCTTCCCCTACGCCAATCCCGAGCTGGCCGCAACCCGCCTGAGCGATGGCGCGACCGACGGCTACTTTGAAGAAAACGGCGACGGCCAATATACGCTCACCGCCAAAGGCGAAAGCGCCATCGACGCCGTCAACGACGCCTTTTATCGCGCCCTTGGTGAGATCGATGTCCTGCCCGCCGAGCAAATGGAGCGCCTCAACGAGTTGCTGCGCGCGCTGGTCGAAGCCGCCTTAGAGTCCGACACGCCGTCCAAAGACGGCGCGCCGTCCAAGGCCTGCATTCGCCAGACCTTCGACACGGCGCAGCCCCGCGACTACGCCCCGCTGGCCCGCGTGGATCTCAACATCGACGACCTCAATGCCTTCCGCGACGACGCCCACAGCAGCGCCTGGAGCGCTTACGATGTGCCCGGGCGCGACCGCGAAGCCTTCACCCTCGTCTGGCGCGCCGTGGCCACAACTGCCGCCGAACTCGCCCAACAACAGGCCTTCCGCGGCTATGATGAAGCCGCCTACGCAGCCTCCCTGCAGGCTCTGGCCGAACGCGGCTGGCTGCAGGCAAATGGCGACGGCGAGTATAACGTCACCGCCGGCGGCGACGCCCTGCGCCAAAAAATTGAGCAGGCCACCGACGACATATTCTACGCTACCTGGGACGACACACTAACCCGCCAGCAACAAAACGAGCTCCGCACCCTCCTCATCCGCCTCAAGCTGGCCCTCGAAACCGCCCAAAAAGCCCAGGAGCAAACCGCGTGATTAGCCACAGGAGCACATCATGTCTTACTGGTACGACTACTTAATTGAGACAGAACGACGGCGCGACGAGATAGCGCAGGCCGCATCCCGCCGCCGGATTGATCATATACTCAGTGAAATCGAAGCCGCCAATGGCGCCGGCGGGCCGCCGGTGACACAGCGCGCCCCACGCCGCTACGAGCTCCTCCTCGCCGCGCTCGGCGCCGCGCTTGGAGATTTTCTCATCGCCTGGGGCTGCCGCCTACAGAGCCGCTACAGCCACCTGCTCGAGACGACCTCCAACATGGGCGCCGAACCCGTACTCGCGCGGCAAAACGCCGATTCGGCCGGCTGTGCCTGATCCCCCTTTTGTGGACTGAGGTCGGAGCGGTCCTCCGCCGCTCCGGCCTTTTCCTCCGTTTCAGTGCTTCGCCCTGCCCTACAGGCCGAAGCCACTCCCACCCCCAACCGCCTGGGTTAACGGTTGGGGGTGGGTGGTTTTTGAAGGGATGGCGACCTGAGGCTGGTCATCCTGAGCGGGTCCCATGCTGCATGGGGCGTCTTCGGAGCGAAGGATCTGGAGACTGGAGATTGGAGATTAGCGATTGGAGATTGGCTCAGTGTATCTCTGTGTCAGGAACTCTGTGTAGCTCTGTGTTAAATCTAAGTTACAATCTACCTCCCAACGATATTGACGAAATAGAATATATGTTCCATAATTTACACATCCATTCGCTCATCAGAAAACGCGGCAGCAAAACTGCTTCGAAAACTGAAAAGGAGTAAAACATGACCGGAGTAAGACTATTAGTAGGTACACGCAAAGGCGCGTTCATCCTCACAGCGGATGGCAAGCGCGAAAAGTGGGACGTCAGCGGCCCGCACTTCGGCGGCTGGGAAATCTACCACCTCAAAGGCTCCCCTGCCGACCCCAACCGCATCTACGCCTCCCAGTCCAGCGACTGGTTCGGGCAGGTCAACCACCGCTCCGACGACGGCGGCAAGACCTGGAATACCGTCGGCAACGAGTTCGTCTACGAAGGCGATCCGGGCCCGCACCAGTGGTACGACGGCACCCCGCACCCCTGGGAATTCAAGCGCGTCTGGCACTTCGAGCCCTCGCTCACCGATCCCGACACCGTCTACGCCGGGGTCGAAGACGCCGCCCTGTTCCGCTCCACCGACGCCGGCCAGACCTGGCAAGAGCTCCCCGGCCTGCGCGGCCACACCACCGCGGCCAGCTGGGCGCCCGGCGCCGGCGGCCTATGCCTGCACACCATCCTCATCGATCCCCAAAATCCCGACCGCCTCTACATCGCCATCTCCGCCGCGGGCGCCTTCCGCAGCGACGACGCCGGCCAGAGCTGGACGCCCATCAACCAGGGCCTGCACTCTCAATATATCCCCGACCCCAACGCCGAAGTCGGCCACTGCGTCCACCGCATCGCCATGCACCCCTCGCGCCCCGAAGTGCTCTACATGCAAAAGCATTGGGACGTGATGCGCACCGACAATGCCGGCGACACCTGGCACGAAATTAGCGGCAACCTGCCCTCAGACTTCGGCTTTGTCGTACACGTGCACGCGCATGAGCCCGAGACCATCTACGTCGTACCCATCAAAAGCGACTCCGAGCACTACCCGCCCGACGGCAAACTGCGCGTTTACCGCAGCCGCACAGGCGGCAACGATTGGGAAGCGCTCACCAACGGCCTGCCCCAGGAGCACGCCTACGTCAACGTCCTGCGCGACGCCATGACCGTCGACAGCCTGGACCCCTGCGGCGTCTACTTCGGCACCACCGGCGGCCAGGTCTACGCCTCCAACGACGCCGGAGACAACTGGACGGCCATTGTCGAAAACCTACCCTCCGTGATGTCCGTCGAGGTCCAGGCCCTGCCATGATACGCGTCAGGCTCCCCCACCACCTGCGCAACCTTGCCGGCGTCGGCCCCGAAGTGACTCTCGAAATAGAGGGTCCGGTCACTCACCGCGCCATCCTCGACGCCCTCGAAGCCCGCTATCCCGTGCTGCGCGGCACCATCCGCGACCACACCACCCACGAACGCCGCCCCTTCCTGCGCTTCTTCGCCTGCAACGAAGACCTATCCTTCGAATCCCCCGACGCCGCCCTTCCCAACCCCGTCGCCACCGGCGCCGAACCCTACATCATCCTCGGCGCCATCGCAGGCGGTTAAAATCGGCTCGTAGTAGGCACTTTAGTGCCCCGCGCTAAAGCGCCTACTACGAACCTTAATTAAACTCCGTGTAACTCTGTGCCTAAACTCGGTGTAGCTCTGTGTAACCAACCTTTTCTGAAGCGCCATCAGGCTTCTCTCAGCGACTACTTCCCAGTCATCATCCCACTCCTCATCCTGGTACTCACCACTTGCACCAACCAACCCGCCGCACCAACCCTGACTCCCACACCCACCCAAACTTCTACCCCTCACACGCCACAATCCACACTCCACATCCCCCACTGGCTCACCTACCAATACCCCGCCGACTGGTTCCCCATCACCTCCCGCGCCCCAGGCTTTGCCGGCGTCGCCAGCCGCGACATCGGGATCCTTCCTTCCAACAACCTGGCCCGCGACACCGCCGTCTTCTACATTTTCCAGGGCGACTACCAATCCACCGACCCCCTCATCGCCATGCAAGAAGAACGCCTCCCCCGCCTCAGCGAGGACATCGAAGTCCTCGCATCGCCCGACCCTTCATCTACCATCAAGGGCCTCCCCGCCGCTGCCCTACGCTACCGCTTCACCCTCAACGACGGCGCGCCCGGCATCGTGCGCCTCACCCTCGTCCGCGCCCCCGACGGCCGCTACGCCGAAATCTGGGACATCAGCCGCGAAGAAGACATCGACCACTACACCCCCATCTTCGACCAGATCGAGTCCACAGTCACCCTCAACGACCTGCACCCCGCGCCCCCCGTCCC